>JAERMP010000325.1 GCA_016844515.1 Thermoleophilia bacterium
GTCTGCGTGGCGCTCCACGCGAACGTGATCCCGATCAGGATCGCGGGCACGATCAGCAGTTGCAGCCAGTCCCAGAGGGTCTTGGCCGGCTGCACCTCCTCGTCGGGCGCCTTCTTCCAGCGCCGTTCCCCTACTCCAAGCCACTCTCGCCAGCGCACGAGTTGATACTCGCTCATTCCCCGCCGTACGGCCACGCCACCCTGTACGAAATGCGCCGCCGTCGAAACGTTCGTGCACCGAGAAGACGCCGAGCGATTCGTTGACGAGGTGCGAAGCGACGATCCCGATCTCGCGAGCTATCTGCGGATCGAGGAGCGGGAGCTAGAGGCGGGCGGGCTGAACTAGCCGCCGATATCTAGCGGGCGGCCCGCGGCGTTCGGGTGCCAGCGACCGCGAAGGCGCGTGAACCGAAGCGGAAGGACTTGGAACCCGACGAATTGGAACGACTCCGCGGCAAGCTCGAACGCGATGAGGATCGGCTACTCGTGGACTTCCTCGTCGCCTCCGGCTTGCGAGTGTCGGAAGTGATCGCGCTGGACTGGTCAGACGTCGACCTTGGGCAACATCGGGTCAGCGTGTCGAAGCGCAACTACCGTGGCGACCTCGACCGGCCCAAGTCTACAATGAGCCGCCGAGACGTGCGGATCTCTCAACGAATGGCGCAGCGGCTTTGGGAGCTTCGAAAGAGTCGGGACTTCGTGACGGATGCCCATCCAGTGTTCACCACGCTTACTGGCAAGCGGCACCAGTACGGCAACCTCTACCACCGCACCTTGACCCCGGCGATGCGGGCCGCAGGGATCGAATACGGCGGATTCCACCGGCTCCGGCACTCGTGCGGCACGCAGCTCCGGCGGCGGGGCGCGAGTTTGGAGGAAGTCCAGTTGCACCTAGGGCACGAAGACCTCTCGTTTACCCGCCGCGTGTATGTCCACTTGGACGCCTCGGATGGGCCGAATCCGGAGCTGCTCGATGACCTCGCGGGCTGCGATGGGCCGAAGCCGGAGCAGACTGCCGCACCCATCCCGCTGGCCGCGGTCAGCTAGAGGGCAACAGGGGGCAACACGGGGCAACCAGATGCACCGATACCCACCGAGACGGACGAGGCCGAGATCGCTGGGTTGTGCGCTTTCGGCTTCGTCCCGTTTCGGCCCGTCTGACCTCCGGGGGCACTCGTAATGAAGGGGTCCGCGGTTCGAGTCCGCGCGTCGGCTCCTCGTGAAGGTCTTGTCTCCAACCACCCAGTCGACCCCACGACACTGTGTTGAGGCCGCGGGTCGCGTAGTTCATCGAGTTGCTCTTCGCGGGCCGCGGCCTTCCTAGGGTCTCGCGCCGTGCTTGACATCCACGAATGGTGGACGGCGCTCGACCGAGAGACGCCGGTCGATCAGGCGGCGACGTCCGCGGCCAGCGGCTCGAGCGCTTCGGCGGCCTCGGCGGCGGTAGGACGGTCGCCGGGATTGTGGGCGAGCATCCGCATGATCACGCCCGCTAACGGTTCCGGCACGTAGTCCGGTATCGGGAACGGTTTCTCTACGAGTTGGGGATAGCGTGCGACCGGATCGCTGCCGGCAGGAGCCGGCGGCGAGAATGGCCGGTTGCCCGTGAGCGCGTGGTACAGCGTCGCGCCGACACCCCACACGTCTGCGGGCGGGCCGATCGGTCCCAGCGCCGAGCTCGGGTCGCACTGCTCGGGCGCCATGTACGAGGCCGTGCCGATCGGCGTCCGCCGGACCGCGATCTCCTCGAGCGTGCGCGCTGCGCCGAGGTCGATCAGCCGCGGCGGGTCAGCCATCACGATGTTGCTCGGCTTCACGTCGAGATGGACGATCTCGTTGACGGCGAGGTAGTGCAGGGCGGCGAGAAGGTCCACCACCACGGGCAGGACCTCTCCTACCGACAGGGTGACGCGCTCATTGATCAGCTCCCTCAGGTTCCCGCCGTCGACGTGCTCGAGCAGGAGGTGCGGATACCGTCCGTCGAGCACGGCGTCGAAGCCCCGGACGAGGATCGGGTGAGCGAGTTGCTCCAGGAACCCAGCCTCCCGGCGCAGCGCGCGCACTGCGCGCTCGTCTTCGACGCGATCCGGCCGTAGGACCTTGGCGATCGCGGGGAAGAGCAGCCGCTCGTCCCACACAAGGAAGACCTCGTAGCGCCGGCCTCCCCCCAGCGGCTCGAGCACCGTGCGTCCGTCGGTGATCGTCGCCCCTCGTTCGAGGTTCCAGCTCTGCTTCGTGTCTGCAGCCCTCCCGATCGGATCGGCCGTGTGCTCAGGCGTCGAGCGTATCGTCGTCGTCCTCCTGCTCAGAGGACTCGTCCTCGTCATCGCCTCGGCGGCCTCGTCCTTCGGCTCGGCGACCTCGTCCTCGTCCGCCTCGGCGTCCCGACCCTCGTCGCCCTCGTCCTTCTGCTCGGCGGCCTTCGCCTCGTCCCTTTCCTCGGCGGCCTCGTCCGCCTCCTCGCGCTGATCGTCGGGCGTGCCGACCTCATGCCCAGCGTCGGCCACGGTAGCCAGGGTCCGATTCCCCGTACCTGTACCCGGGGCTGGCCCCGCTGAATGTGTCCTCGCAGGCGTCAACCCGATGCTCGGACGCAGATCCCGTTTCGGCGCAACGAGCTGCGCAGCGGAGTCCGCCGCGCGCCCGACCGCACTCGTCGCCGGCCTCGGAGCCTCCCGGTGCGCCTGCTCTGTCACCGCGACGCCACCGCCTGCCACGGCGACGACGAGAACGGCGACCTTCGTTGCGGCGGGGAGCGCGACTACCTTTGCGCTCGCCGCTGCTGCGCCCCCGCCGAACCCTGGCAGCGCCTGGGCGAGCGCGTCACGGAGCGAGTCCGGCAGGACGAGCGCGCCTGCCACCCGCAGCGAGCCCAGCTTCTCCTGAAGCTGCCTGCGTCCCTTGAAGAGCAGCGACTCGACCGCCGGGCCAGAGACGCCGAGCACGGCAGCGACCTCCGCGTACGACAGCCCGTAGAACTCACGCAACACGACCGCGTCGCGCTGCGACGGTGTGAGCTCCGACAGCGCCGCAGCCAGCGCCTCGATCTCCTCGCGCTGCTCGACTTCGCTCGGGACGTCGACGGCCTCTGTGGCCGGCGAGTCGTCGATCGGGACCGTGACGATGCGCAGCTTCCGGACGCGCGAGCACTCGTTGCGCGCGATCGTCGCCAGCCACGCCGGCGGGTCGGTCGGCTCGCCGCCGCCAAGAAGACTGCGGTAGGCCGAGAGGAACGTCTGCTGCGTGGCGTCCTCCGCGTCGAGCCGATCGCGCAGGTTGCGGCGACAGATCGCGTGCACCATCCGCCCGTAGCGCTCGAAGAGCTCGCCGACGGCGCGGCCAGCAGCCAGCTCGCGTTGCGGCACGCGTTTTCGGAAGGGGCGGAGAGACACGGGTCTCACAAAGAAAGAGTGCACGAGGCGGGTATTTCTTGCTCCCCCAAAAAGGGGGCAAGAAAATCGCGCCTTCTCCTCTCTTGCCTAGTAGGAGTATCTCTTCGACCTCAGGAGGAACCGCGAATGAAGAAGATCGTGATCGCACTCGCCGCAGCTGTCGCTGTCGCACTCCCTGCCAACGCGGGCGCTGCCCGGCTCCAGGGCGTCGTGGTCAGCAAGCAAAAGACGCGCCACGTGCTCGTGGTCGCCGCTCGCAACGGCACAGCCTGGTCCGTCCACACAAGGTCGGCCGCGCGCGTGGGCTCCGTCGTCACCGTATCGGCGACACGCCTACCGAACGGGACGTACAACGCGACGAAGCTGCGTGTGTCCGACCGCGTTTCGCGCGCACGGATCCGCGGGGTCGTCATCCGCAGCATCGCGGGCACGACGTTTCTCTCTGCCGGGCGCAGCGTCGTCCCCGTGCGCTCGAGGGCGCGCTCGCTCATGTCGGCAACTCAGTCCGGGCCGCTGCCCGGTACCGTGGCAAGCGTCGGAGTTACGATCGGCCAGAGCGGATCGCTGACCGCGACGTCGATCACGCCAGTGGGCCACACGAACCGGGTGGTCGTCCAGGCGACCGTGGCTGCGATCACACCGGCGACGGCCACGACGGCGGGGTCGCTCACGCTGACGGTGAACGGTCAGACCCTCGTGATCCCTCTGCCCGCCGGAACGGTTCTGCCTCCGACGCTGGTACCGGGCGCGACGGTCACGCTGACGCTCGCGCTCGGGCCGTCAGGTCCCGTCGGGCGGGACCCTGAACACGACGACGACGACACGGACGACACCGACGACACCGACGACAGCGAGGACACCCAAGACGACACAGACGACAGCGACGACAGCGACGACTAACGTCGTCCGGGAGCGGGCGGTCTTCGCCGACCGTCCGCTCCGTCGATCTCAGCCCGACATCCCAGGTCACGCCGAGTGCGTGCTACCTGCAGACGCAGGTGTTTCGCGGCGCGCGGCGAACCCAGATCGCCCGGAATGCGCATTTCGCTCGTCGCTCTCGTGCTCGCGTTGGCGGGCTTGCTCGTAGTCGATCTCGAGCCGTCGGCCGCGCCTCGCAAGGCTTCGGTCGCAACTCCACGAACGGTGGCGAAACCTGCGCCGGAGACAGTCGAGGTTGCGTTCGTTCGAAACGGCAAGCTGGTTCGAGTCGAGCGGGTCGTTCCCGAGGGCGTCGAGCAGGAGCTTCACGCGCTTCGCGAGCTCGT
>JAERMP010000326.1 GCA_016844515.1 Thermoleophilia bacterium
AGCGATGCGTCGCCACCGGAGCGCGGCTCAGCTACGCGCCGGAGGCGGTCGTGTGGCACCCGGTGTGGACTCGGGCCCGTCCGTTCCTCCGGTCCCTCTGGATCTACAACCATAGTTATGGGGAGCGCGCGACTCGCGACGGCAAGCTTCCCGAGGCGCTCAAGCCTCGTACCTGGGTTCCGATCGTGTCGACGCTCCGCGGCCGGCGTCGGTCCGGCAAGTCGCTCTCGGGGCCGGACAAGCGCTGGCTCGCCGAGAATGGGGTCTACCCAACGCTCGGACGGCGGCTGGCTTCGCTGCCGGTTCTCTACCTCGCTCTGCCCTATCTCCGCGTCGCCGCACAGCTGAGCGGCTGGTGGGTAGGACGGCGGCGGCGGTGACTGAGAGCTCCTCAGGGTCTGCGCTCACAAAGCTCGTCCTTCGCGGAACGTCGTGGAAGCTCGCCTCGCAGGTCGTGGTTCAGGTTGGGCGCATCGGCTTTGTCCTGGTCATCGCCCGCCTCCTCACGCCGACGGACTTCGGACTCGTCGCAATGGCCCTGGTCGTCACCGGTTTCGTCATCGCATTCTCGGATCTCGGGCTCGGAGCCGCGCTTGTGCAGCGGCACGCGATCGACGAGCGGGACCGGTCGACCGTCTTCTGGGTCGGTCTCGGGGCGGGGGTGCTGCTGACGTCGGCAGGGATCGCCCTTTCAGGACCGCTGGCCGACTTCTACGGCGAACCCGCCGTTCAGGGTCTGATGGCGGCTCTTTCGCTGAGCTTCGTCGTGACCGCATTCGGGGCCACACAGCGTGCGCTCTTTACGAGAGAGATGGACTTCCGTCGCCTCGAGCTTTCTACGATCGCGGGCGTGTACGTGGGTGGGGCGCTCGGCGTCCTCTGCGCGAGCGTTGGCTGGGGGGCGTGGGCGCTCGTCGCCCAGCAGCTGACGATTGCCGTTGTCTCGACGGTTGTCGTGTGGCTGGCGTCCCCGTGGCGGCCGCGTTTCGTCTTCTCGTACGCGTCCGTTCGCTCGCTCGCCGGTTACGGCGGAAACGTTCTGGGCACCCGGCTTACCTACTACGCACAGGAGAGCGCGCTCCCTCTGATCATCGGTCGCTCTCTCGGGTCGGCCGCCCTCGGTTTGTTCACGATCGCGTACACGATCGCTCTCGTGCCTCTGACGCGCCTCGCGATTCCGGTCGGGGAGGTGCTGTTCCCAGCGTTCTCCCAACTTCAGCACGACCGGGAGCGGATGACCGACCTCTGGCTTCGCGCGCTCCGGGTGCTGGCCGCGCTCAGCATGCCCGCGATGGCAGGCTTGATCGTCGTCGCCCCCGATCTCATCCCGCTGGTCCTCGGCGAGCAATGGGACGAGGCAGTGCCTGTCGTTCAAATCCTTGCCTGGGTCGGGTTGCTGCAGGCGCTTTCGGCATGGAGCGGCAGCATCCTGATGGGTCTGGGCAAGGCGAATACACTCTTCCGCGTCTCGGTGGTCTTCCTCGTCCTCTATGTGCTCGCGTTCCTCGTCGGCGTCCAGTGGGGGATCGTCGGGACCGCTGTCGCCTACGCGATTGCCTCGACAGTCCTGGAAGCCCTGTACCTGTGGTTGACAGTCCACGCCCTAGGGATCTCGTTCTTCAGGCCGCTGCGGGTCCTCGCGGGTGTCGGACAGGCGGCTCTGGCAATGGCTTTCGCCGTGACGGCACTCCGCGCGGCTCTGGTCGAGGCGGATGTTGCGCCGGTGCTTCGACTAGTCGCCGTCATCGGGTTTGGAACCGTCATCTACATCGCTCTTTGCGCGTGGCGCGCACCGGAAGTCCTTACCGAGGTGCGCAGCCTTCGGCGGAGGCGTCGGGACGAACCTGTGCCACCGACCGTTGGCTACTAAGAGTGTGCCAGGCGAGCGGCGGCTGAGGCTGTCGGCTCGGCAACGAGCTCGCCAAGGTAGTCGAACTCGGTGGTCGCGAGCGAGTGCTCGAGCAACGTAACAGCATATCCGAGGGACCTCAGAAGCGAGCAGCACGCTTCGTGAGAATCGAAGCCGTGTGTCGACAGCACGACGACGGGCCGATTCGCTTGCATGATCGCCCGGGCACCGCGGAGCACACTGAGCTCCGCCCCCTCGACGTCGATCTTGACGACGTCAGGCGGGGGGATGACACGATCTTCCACGAGCGTATCGAGACTCGCCGTCTCGACCTCGACCTCTCCTTCGGCGTCGAGGTGTCCCAGCTCGAGCGGCCCGACCGAGCTGAATCGCGCTCTCCCGTTCTCGTCGGCGACCGCGACGTCGATGATCTCAATGTTGAGCGCGCGGTTGAGAGCCACGTGCCGTCGGAGGTATACGACCGCAGCGGGTGACGGCTCGAACGCGATGACTCGACCTGCCGGTCCAACGAGCCGCGCCGCGAGCAAGCTCAAGAAGCCCGCATTGGCCCCAACGTCGAAGACGACCGAGCCGTTCGCGCCCCGGAGAGCTCCAGTGAGGACCGGGAGATACGCGTCTGGCCCCAGTACCGGTGCAGCCCTCCCGGCGACCGACGATCGCGCTCCACGGGGCACAGCGCGCAGGATCATTCTGACCACGGCGCCCCGTGCTCGCGTCGGAACGCGGCGGAGGCCGTGCTGAAAAGTTGTGCCCAGGCTGCCGCGCAAGTGGGTGTCGAGTGGCTTCACAGCCAGCTCGCGAAAGCGCCGTCTTCCGCGAGGTGGGAGGGCCCCTGGAGGAGCGCAGCCGTCACGTCTTCGCGTGCCGCTTCGAAGCAGAAGAACGGAACCGCAACACGCTGCTGGTGGCCCGCTCGCTCACCGTCACAGGATAGGCAAGAGCACACTGCGATCTCGCGCGGTTAGCCGCAGGGTTTCGCCAGCGCGCGTTCGTACGCGGCGAGCAGCTGCCGCTCCTGGGGCTCCCAGGAAAGCTCGTCGACAATGCGGCGGCGGGCCGCCTCGCCCATGCGCACGCGGAGGGCCTCGTCGTCGAGGAGCTGTTCGATACAGCCCGCGAGGGAGGCGGGGTCGCTCGGCGAGGCGTATAGCGCCGCCGCCTGAGCAGTGCGGCGGGTCTCGGCGAGGTCGTACGCGACGACCGGCTTACCGAACGCCATGTACTCGGCGACTTTCACGAGCGTTGAGACGTCGTTGAGGTCGTCCTTTGGCTCGGGGGAGAGACACACATCGGCCGTGCGCAGAAGGCGTGCGATCTCGTCATCGCCGATGAAGCCGGGGAACTCGACCCGGTCGAGGAGGCGGAGCTCGGCAGCTAGCCGCTTCGACTCGCGCGTGGTCGACGCCGTCCTGAGGGCCGATCACCCCAAGGTAGGCGATGAGGAAGCGCTTGCCGCGCTTAAGCGCGGGGTGCGGTTCTCCTGGGGAGAACCGCACAAGATCGTCCGGCGCATTGCGCACGACGAACGTGTTCTCGAGCGCCTTCCGGCCGCGCCCGACCGCGATCCGCCGATACGAGTCGTTCGGGGCGACCACGACATGGGCGATCCTCATCGTCAGACGCTCGAAGCGAACGGCGAGGCGATAGAGCAGGCCGCGGCGCCGGCCGAAGCGCGTCGAGTAGAGCTCTGGAACGAGGTCATGGTGGTCGAAGACGAAGCGGACCCCTCGGCGGCGGAGGAAGAGCACGGCGAGGAAGAGCACGTCCGGCGGGTTTGCGAGGTGGGCGACGTCGAACGGTGCCGATGCTGAGAGCCGGCGCGCGAGCCGCCGCATATGCAGAAGCGCCGAGCCATATTCGACCAGATACCCACGCGCTCCGCCCGCGCTCATCCGGGGTGGGTATCGGTAGATGTCGACACCGTCGAGCTTCACGTAAGGCTCACGGTCGCGCGTCTCGCCCTGTGGGCAGATGACACTGACGGTATATCCAGCCCGCACGAGGGAGCGGCACTCCATCCAGGCCCGACGGTCGAGCGGAACCGGCTCGTTTTCGACGAGCATGAGCAGCGGCGAGGCGCGGGCTCACGCGGCTCGGCGTCGATCTTCGGGCTAGCCGTCGGAGCGAGCACGCGAAATGTCGAGGAGGACCTCGAGCACTAACGCTCGCGGGTCAACGTTGCTTCGGGCACGGCTCCTGAGCCGAGCGGGAGACGACGGAGATCATGACGATCTTGCGCCTTGCGCGGTCGGGCTTGACGTAGACGATCCCCCCACCGACGGCGCGCCGATAGACGCTCCGACACGCGTCCCAACGAGTTCCGAGCAGGCGGCGAGCATCGGATGCATTCGAGCTCACGCCGAGCCCTCTCCGAGTCGTGTAGTAGCTGCTCGTAGTGCCCAACGCCACGACTCGGTCGTCCCGGTACCGAAGCCAGAACGTCCCGCCTTGGGCGCGGTACGTGTCGCTCCGGATCCCCGACCGGAACGAGCTGTGCCGCGGACGCCCGTAGACGGCGCGCACGTCCTCACGGGTCATCCTGAGCCGGACGGCGCCGATCGCTCGGCCGGGGACGATTTCTGCGGACTCGAGTTGGACGGCCCCTGCGTCTCGTCCGGACCGAACGGGCCGCATTCGGCGCTCAATGTCCAAGGCGACCTGGAAATCTGGACCTGAACCAACGACAAGACCGGCTGTTCGCGTCCCCGGTCGCAGGTGCAGGTCGTACGCACCCTTCGCGAGCGAGACAAACGGTCTCG
>JAERMP010000132.1 GCA_016844515.1 Thermoleophilia bacterium
GGAGGCGTCGTTCACCGTCAACATCGACCACCATCACGACAATCCGCGCTTCGGAGACGTGAACCTGATCGTCGACGACGCATCCTCGACCGGGGAGGTACTTGCGGATGTCTTTCGCGAGTTGGGCGTCCAGCTGACTCCCGAGATCGCCGAGGCTCTCTATATCGCGCTCGTCACCGACACGGGACGCTTCCAGTACGCCAACACGACGCCGAAGGCGCTACGGCTCGCGGCCGACCTCGTCGATGCCGGCGCGGACGTGCACCGCGTCTTCCAGGGTGTGTACGAGAACGTCCAGTTTGCAAAGCTCAAGCTGCTTGCGCGGGCACTCGATCGCGCACAGGTGCTCGAGGGAGGGGAGATCGTCGTTTCACACCTCTTGCGCGACGACTTCGAGGCGGTGGGCGCGGCGGAGCCGTACTCCGAGGGAATCATCGACTTCCTGCGCTCGGCCGAAGGCGCGCTGGTCTCGGCGCTCATTCGCGAGCCGCCGCGCGACGGTGCTCCCGCGCGCAAGGTGTCGCTGCGCTCGTCGGTGGACGAGGTGGATGTCAGCGCAATCGCGCGTAAATTGGGCGGGGGTGGCCACCGCGAAGCGGCTGGCTTCTCCAGCGACCTCTCGGTGGAGGAGATCACGGACTTCATCGTCCGCGAGGTTGTTGCACAAGTCGGTGCCGCCGCCGAAAGGTGATCAGATGATCGATGCCATGAGATCGCCTTCTCCGGGGCGTGAGCTGGCCGCTCGGGGGTGCGACGGGAGAGCGGCGGCGATGCCGGACGCCTCGCTGTCGCTCTCCCGTCGCGAAGCGCACGCCCGGCGGGAGGCCGTTGTACGGCCTCCCGCCCGGGTGGAAGCAGCCCTGGCGCGCCAGATCGCGCATCCGGACGCGTGAGATCGTGGCATCGATCATCTACTAGTGCCACCTCGTGCACTGACGCCAAGCGGGATCATCCTCGTCGACAAGCCTGCGGGGCCGACGTCCTTTGCGATCGTTGCGGCGGTGCGACGGCGAACTGGTGCGCGCACAGGCCACGCCGGGACGCTCGACCCCTTCGCCACGGGCCTCTTGCTACTCCTCTCTGGAGCCGCGACACGGCTGCAGCCTCGCTTCGTGGGGCTCGGAAAGCGATACGTGACCGAGATCGACCTCTCGGCACGCACTTCCACCGGTGATCGCGAGGGTGATGTCGTCGAGGAGCACAATCCGCCGGTAGAGGTTGATCTCGATGCACGACTCGAGGAGCTTCGAGGGCCCGTCGACCTTCCCATTCCCGCGGCCTCGGCCGTGAAGATCGACGGCGAGCGAGCCTACAAGCTGCATCGTCAGGGCATCGTGGTGGAGATGCCCGTGCGAACGATGCACGTGCACGAGCTGATACTGGACGGATACGAGGCAGGCGTCGCGCGGCTCGAGCTCCACGTGGCGTCGGGCACCTATATCCGCGCCATCGCAGACGCGCTGGGCGGGCACTGCCGATCTCTCCGTCGCACCGAGATCGGCCCGTTCTCCGTTGCCGAGGCCGATCCCGAGCGAATCATTTCTCCTGAAGACGCGCTCGCGAGGCTTGCATGAAAGTCGTCCGCACCTCGGCCGAGCTCACACCGCAACCGCGCGCTGTCGCCATCGGGAGCTTCGACGGAGTGCACCGCGGGCACCGCTCGGTACTGGATGCCGTTCGCGGAACCGGGCTCGAGCCGGCGGTCATCACCTTCGACCCGCACCCGCGCATCGCGCTCGGCAACAAGGTCGAGCTCCTGACGACCCTAGAGCGGCGCCTCGAGCTGTTCGACGACGCTGGGATCGAGACCGTTTTCGTTGCGGCCTTCACTCCGGAGCTCCAAAGGCTCACGCCTGAAGCGTTCGCCGAGCAGTTCCTCCGCGCGATCGGCGTCGAGTGCGTCGTCGCCGGCGAGGACTTCCGCTTCGGCGTACGGCGCTCGGGAGATCTCGCATTGCTCGAGAGTCTCGGATTCGACGTCGTGGTGCCAGTAGAGATCGACGGCGTGTCGTCGACCGCGATTCGCGCTGCCCTCGCAGGGGGTGATGTCGACGCCGCCGCCGAAATGCTGGGCCGGCCATTCGAGCTCGACGGTGTCGTTGTCGCCGGCGACCAGCGGGGCGGGACGCTCGGCTACCCGACGGCGAACCTCCGCCTCGATCCGGATCTCGCGTGCCCCCAGTACGGGATCTACGCCGGAGCGGCGCTCGGGCACCGGGCAGCTGTCTCCATCGGGACGAATCCGCACTACGGCGGCATCGAGCGGCGGATCGAGCCGTTTCTTCTCGACTACGAGGGCGATCTCTACGGGCAGCGGCTGGTGGTCGAGCTCTGGGAGCGGCTGCGCGACGAGGCCGTCTTCGAGTCGGAGGAGGCGCTCGTCGAGCAGATTGCCCGAGACGTCGAGGCGACACGTGACGCACGGAGGCCGCGGGGCGATAACTAACGTAGTGCCGTGGCAGGCGAGAACGGACATCCGCTGATCCAGGCGCGCGGCCTCGTCAAGCGCTTCGGCCAGCTCACCGCGGTCGACGCGATCGACTTCGACCTCCAGCGCGGGGAGGCTTTCGGCTTCCTCGGTCCGAACGGCGCGGGGAAGACCTCGACGATGCGCATGATCGGGTGCGTCTCGCCAGTGACCGACGGCACCCTCAGCGTCTTCGGGCTCGACCCAGCCCGCGATGGCGCGAAGATTCGTGCCCGGCTGGGCGTCGTGCCGCAGCAGGACACCCTCGACATGGAGCTTACGGTCCGCGAGAACATCATCATCTACGGGCGCTACTTCGGGCTCTCCCGGAAGGAGCTGGGGATCCGCGCGGACGAGCTCCTCGAGTTCGTCGAGCTCACGGAGCGGGCAAACGACAAGGTCGAGCCACTTTCCGGCGGGATGAAGCGTCGGCTCACGATCGCGCGCTCGCTGATCAACGATCCGGAGGTCATGCTCCTCGACGAGCCGACGACCGGACTCGACCCGCAGGCCAGACACGTTGTTTGGGATCGCCTGTATCGGCTGAAACGCCAGGGTGTGACGCTCCTCCTCAACACGCACTACATGGATGAGGCGGAGCAGCTCTGCGACCGGCTCGTCGTTATGGACAGAGGCAAGATCGTCGCAGAGGGCTCTCCCCGCGAGCTCATCGAGCGCTACTCGACGCGCGAGGTCGTCGAGCTTCGCTTCGACGACACACGACCCGACGACTTCGGCTACTGGACGGACGGGCTCGTCAGCCGCGTCGAGTCGCTTCCCGACCGTGTGCTCCTGTACACCGACGACGGAGACGCAGCGTCGCACGGGCTCCACGAGCGCGGGCTCGTCCCCGAGAGCGTCCTCGTTCGTCGAAGCACGCTCGAGGACGTGTTCCTCCACCTCACAGGGCGGACCCTGATCGAATGACGACCGCTCACCTTCGGCTCGCGTTCGCCAGCGTATGGGCGAACGGAAACCATGTTTCCTCCCGTGAAGCCCCCTTCTTCTTGAAGACGTGGGGAACCTCCCGGTTCCCCACACCCCTCCACGCGCATCGGCCGAAGGTCGGCCGATGAGCTCCCTGGCACTGACCATTCGGCCGCTCGAGTTCTTCCTCGCCCAGTACCGACGAATCTGGCGTGCCAGCGTCGTCTCGAGCGTCGTCACCCCGATCGTCTACCTGCTCGCGCTCGGCGTCGGCATGGGGGCGTTCATCGGCGACGTCACCTTCCGAGGGCAGACGTACGAGTACTTCGAGTTCGTGGCCCCTGGCCTGCTGGCCGCCACTGCGATGCAGATCGCGTCGTTCGAGGCGAGCTGGCCCGTTCTCAACGCGATCAAGTGGAGCCGCCAGTACCACGCGATGCTGGCGACGCCGCTCGGTATCCGGCACGTCGTCCTCGCGCACCAGGCGTTCATCGCATCTCGAATGTTGCTGACCGCCACCGTCTACCTCGTCGTGATCGCCGCCTTCGGAGCGGTCAAATCGCCGCTCGCCGTCTTCGCGATCCCCGTCGCCATCCTCGTCGGGCTCGCCTACTCGGCGCCGATCGCCGCGTGGGGGGCGCATACGGAGAACGAGGCCTCGTTCGTCGCCATCTTCCGGTTCGTGATTCTCCCGATGTTCCTCTTCTCGGGGACGTTCTTCCCGATAACCGAGCTGCCAGCGCCACTCGAGCTCATCGCCTACGCAACGCCGCTCTGGCACGGGGTGGACCTCTGTCGGCAGCTCATCCTCGGCGACGTCGTCTCATGGATCGCGCTCGTCCACGTCCTCTACCTCGTCGCGTGCGTCGGCGTTGGTCTCGCGCTTGCGCTCTTCACGTACCGCAGGAGGCTCGTCGTCTGATGACCGAGCTCGTCGCTCGGACACCTCTCACCGCCAGTGCCCGTCCGACGGTCGGTGGGCTCCTGATCGTCGAGCGGAACGTGATGGTCTACCGCCGGTCCTGGATGATCGTGTTCTCGGGCTTCTTCGAGCCGCTCTTCTACCTCTTCTTCTTCGTCTATCCACTCCAGGAGTTCCGCGACGTCACGGTCACGCTGAATGGGCAGGTACTCGCGTACGCGGCGTTCGTGGCGCCGGCGCTGCTCGCATCGTCGGCCATGAACGGCGCGTTCTACGACGCGACCAACGTCTTCTGGAAGCTCCGGTACGGCAAGGTCTACGAGTCGATCCTCTCGACGCCCGTTAGCCCGAAGGACGTCGCCGTGGGCGAGACGATGTGGGCGGTCGTTCGTGCGCTGATCTACTCCTCGGCGTACCTGCTCGTGATCACTGCGCTCGGTCTCGTTAACTCGTGGTGGGGTGTCCTCGCGCTTCCCGCGTGCTTCGTCATCGGCTTCGGATTCGCCGGAGCCGGGATCGCCGCGGTCACATGGATGCGGAGCTGGCAGGACTTCGAGCTCGTCCAGCTCGTCATGCTCCCGATGTTCCTGTTCTCGGCGACCTTCTACCCGATCGCGGTTTACCCGGAAGCGCTCGAGTGGCTGGTGCGCAGCTTGCCGCTGTACCACGGAATCGACCTCGTGCGCTCGCTCACGACGGGCACGGTGAGCTGGTTCCAGCTTGTCAACGTGGCCTATCTCCTCTCTATGGGCCTGATCGGGATGCGGATCGCGTCACGCCGGATCGACAGGCTGCTGCTGAAGTGATGTAGGCGCAAGGCATGCCTCGCGCTGGGCCGGGCATGCCCGGCCCCTACTACAGGACAATCGCCGCGCCGCTCCTCCGCGGGTCTCCGGCGGCTCCGTTGCGGCCGACGCAGCTGACGCCGCCGAAGTAGTGGTGGAAGTGCTCCCACCGGCGAACTGTGCGACCGCGGCTCTCGAGCTCGGCGAGCGCCTTCTCGTCGACTCCGGGCTCCGCGTCGACCACGTCGAGCGTGGGGTGGACCCGCGGCAGCGAGACGGCGCTCTCGGGGTCGAGCCCTTCGTCGAGGACACCTCCCAGTACCGTCGCAAGCGCTGTTCGCAGTCGGGTCGCCCCGGCTGAGCCGATCGCAAGCGAGAGGCCGCTGTCGTCGAACGCGAGAGTCGGCGCCATCCTGCTCTCGAGATGGTCGCCTGGTTGCGGATCGCCGTGCGCGATGTCCGACTCGCCGAGCAGGTTGTTGAGCTGCATATCGAAGCCGGGAACCCACACCCCTGCACCGACCCCGAGTGAGTGCGTCAGGACGCACGCTCGCCCGTGGCCGTCCACGGCGACCATGTTCGTGGTGTGCTCGCCGCCGGACTGAGCGGTCTCGAGCGCCGAGACGAGCGCGAGGACGCGCTCGGTCTCCGAGAGCTCTGCGAGGCGCGGCATCCGGGGGAGGAGCTCCGGAATGCCCGATAGCCCTGCGCGTGTAGCGACGCGATGACCTTGGAAGCTCCCGATGAACGGATCCGTCCAGCTCGGGCGATAGTCGCGGAGATCGTCAGGGGTGACGACGATCCCGTCTACTCGAAGCAGCGCCTCGGCTAGCGAGCCGCGATACATGCTCGCTGCACCTTCCTCGGAGAGCGCCGCGAGCGCCTGCGTGAGTCCGGGCTGAGCGAGGGTCTCCCCTTCGCGCAGTGTCCTCCCCTCACGGACGAACAGATCTTCGCCGCGCCCGAGGGAGTAGACGCCGCCGAGCATCTCGAGCGAGCGTGCGTGCATCACGGGCAGTGGCACGCCCTTGTGGGCCAGGTTGAGCGCAGGCTCGACCAGACGTGCCCACGGCAAGCGGCCGAGGCGCTCCCACAGCTCTCCGAGAGCACTCGGGAGGCCCGGGACCGCACACGACGCGGGGCCGATCGAGTACACGACGAGCTCGCCCTGCGAGGACGGGACGGCTGCGAACCCGTCGAGGTTCATGACGCGGGATCCGTCGAACACGATCGCGTGACACCCGGCGAGAAGGCCGCTCATCACAGTCTCGGCCACACACGAGGCGAGTGCCATCCCGACAACGGCGTCGGCGGCAGTTCCGCCGTCGAGAAGTATCTCTGCGCCTACCT
>JAERMP010000327.1 GCA_016844515.1 Thermoleophilia bacterium
CAAAACGTTGCGCCAGCTCCGCTGTCGTGAACGGGCCGTGTGTCTTGGCATAGCGACGCGCCACGCCTCGAAGCGGTCGCTCGACGGGGTCGAGAAACACCTGAGGGACGCCACCAGGCGGCACCGCGCCAAAGGCATCGCGGACGAGACCCGCGTCCTCGACTGCAGCGAAGAGCTCGCTGTCGCCGAGGCGAACGCGAATGGCGCGGCGCTCGCGAACGAGCGTCTCGGCGAATCCCCGATCGTACTCATCGTCGACGAGCGGCCCTGCGCGACGGAGCAGGTCGTGCAGCTCGTCGGCATTCCTCGGCGTGCGCCGAAGCGAGCGCTCCACCTCCTCGATGGCCCCGGCGTCGAGAAGGTCTCGAAGCTCCTCGATCCCCATCAGCTCGCGGAGGAGCTCGCGATCGAGGGAGAGCGCCTGCGCGCGCCGCTCCTCCGGCGGCGTGTCGTCCTCGTACGTGTACGTGGCGACGTACTCGAAGAGAAGGGATGCGGCGAACGGCGATGCCGAGGCCGTCTCGACTTCGACCAGATCGAGACGGCGCGTCTGGATCCCTTCGAAGACGTCCTGGAGGCACTCGCGATAGGTCTCGAGCACGATCGGGAACTGCGGATAGCGGCGCGCGACCTGAAGCAGGCTCTGCGCCTTGAGGCGCTGCTGCCAAAGGGGCGTCCGCTGACCCGGACGACGTCGCGGGATGAGCAGGGCACGAGCCGCGTTCTCGCGGAACCGCGCACCGTAGAGCGCGCTCTGCGCGAGCTCCACGAGCAGGAGATCCTCGAGCTCCTCCGGGTCAAGAAGCATGTCTGCGACCGGAGGCGGCACGTCTGCGTCCGGGAAGTGGAGGGCGATTCCGTCGTCCGACCACAGGGATTGCACGTCGATGTCGAGAGAGTCGCGCAAGCGCGCGCGGAGAGCCATCGCCCAGGGCGCGTGCACGCGACCGCCGAACGGTGTGAGCACGCAGACCCGCCAGTCGCCGATCTCGTCGCGGAATCGCTCCACCACTATCGACCGATCCGAGGGCACGACCCCGGTCGCGGCCTCCTGCTCGCGCAGGTACGCGACGAGGTTCCGCGCCGCGCGCCGCTCGAGCATGTACTCGCTTTCGAGCACCCGGGTTGCCGCATCGTCGGACAAGGCTGCGATCTCTCGCGCAGCGCGACCGATCCTCTCGCCGAGCTCAGCCGGCCGGCCCATGCCCTCGCCCTTCCAGAAGGGCGCCACGCCCGGAACGCCCGGGGCGGGAGAGACGAGCACCCGGTCCCGTGTGATCTCCTCGATCCGCCACGTCGAGGCGCCGAGCAGGAACGTCTGGCCGGCCCGGGCCTCGTACACCATCTCCTCGTCGAGCTCACCGACTCTCCCGCCGCCGTCGACCAGGAACACGCCGAAGAGCCCTCGGTCGGGGATCGTGCCCGCGTTCGTGACGGCGAGGAGCCTCGCACCGGTTCGCCCTCGCACCACCCCAGCCGTACGATCCCAGACGATCCGTGGACGCAGCTCGGCGAACTCGTCGGAGGGGTAGCGCCCGGCGAGCATGTCGAGGACGTTCTCGAGCTGTGCACGCGAGAGATCCGAGAACGGATACGCGCGCCGAACGAGCTCGTGGAGCTCGTCCACCGAGACCTCCTCGTCGGCGCAGACTGCAACGATCTGCTGCGAGAGCACGTCCAGTGGGTTGCGAGGGATCCGCGTCTCCTCGATCGCGCCCTCCCGCATGGCCTTGGCGACGACGGCAGACTCGAGGAGATCGGCTCTGAACTTGGGGAAGATTCGGCCCTTCGAGACCGAGTGCAGGTCGTGCCCCGCCCGTCCCACGCGCTGAAGGCCGCGCGCGACCGACTTCGGGCTCTCGACCTGGATGACGAGGTCGACAGCGCCCATGTCGATCCCGAGCTCGAGCGAGGAGGTCGCCACCAGGCACGGGATCTGCCCGGCCTTCAACAGCTCCTCGACGACAAGCCGCTGCTCTCGAGCGAGCGACCCGTGGTGCGCGCGGGCGAGCTCCTCTCCCGCCAGCTCGTTCAGACGGAGTGCCAGACGCTCGGCGAGGCGACGGCTGTTGACGAACACGATCGTCGAGCGATGAGCCCGGACGAGATCGAGGATCGCGGGGTAGATCGAGGGCCAGATCGAGCGGCTCGACTGCTCGACTCCGGGGCCCATCTCGACACCATCGGCGAGCGGTGGCACGGACAGATGAGCCGTCGATCCGAGTTCCCGCATGTCCTCAATGGGGACGACGACCTCGAGGTCGAGCTCCTTGCGCACTCCCGCGTCCACCAGCGTGATCTCACGCCCGGAACCGGCGACGAAGCGACCGATTTCCTCGAGCGGGCGCTGAGTGGCCGAGAGACCGACGCGCTGGAACGGCGTATCGACGAGACGCTCGAGACGCTCGAGGCTCAGGGCCAAATGAGAACCCCGCTTCGTCCCCGCGACGGCGTGCACTTCGTCGAGGATCACCGTCTCGACGCCCCGGAGCGTCTCGCGCGCCTTCGAGGTGAGCAACAAAAAGAGTGATTCGGGGGTCGTGATCAGGATGTCCGGCGGTGCACGGAGCATCCGGCGACGCTCGTCAGCCGGCGTATCGCCCGTGCGAACGCCGACGGACAGCTTCGAGCCGAGCCCCGCGAGCGGGCTCCGCAGATTCCGCTCGATGTCGTAGTTGAGCGCCTTGAGCGGGGAGACATAGAGCAGGCGGAGACCCTCGCCCGGTTTCTCGTTGAGCCGGTCGATCCCGAAGAGAAACGCCGCGAGCGTCTTCCCGGAGCCCGTGGGCGCCTGGATCAGCACGTGCCCGCCGCCCGCGATCGCAGGCCAGCCGAGCTCCTGTGCCGGCGTCGGCGCGGCAAA
>JAERMP010000133.1 GCA_016844515.1 Thermoleophilia bacterium
GACGGCCATGACCGCGTCGCCGATGAACTTCTCCACAGTCCCGCCGTAGCGCTCGATCACACCACGTGCGGTCTCGAAATACTGGGAGAGGAGCTCCCGGGTGTCCTCGGCGTCGCGGTCTTCCGATGCCGTTGTGAACCCGACGAGGTCGAGGAAGAGGAGCGACACCAGGCGGCGCTCGGCGGCCGTGGTCGGTTGTGCCGATGGGGGTGAGGTCGAAGTCGGGGTTGCCGCGAGCCCGGCGCCGCACTCGCCGCAGAACTTCTGGCCAGGGAGATTCGAGGCACCGCACGATCCACACACAGCCTGGAGCGGCGAGCCGCACTCGCCGCAGAACTTCTGACCCTCCGCGTTGACGTGGCCGCACGACGCGCAGGTCATGCCGTCACCTTCGCAGGGCTGCGTGCCGCCTCGATGCGCTCGAGCCAGCGGACGGCACCCATGCGCTCGAACAGCTCCTGTGCCTCGTCGAGTAGCGGCTCGGCCTCGTCTCCACGGCCCGACTCCGCGAGCCACACGCCGTAGTCCGCGAGCACCGGCGCGAGGTGTCCCGCCCGTCCGTAGTTCCGTGCTGCCGCAAGTGCTTCCGCGAACGCGTCCGCGGCCGCGTCCTCGTCACCTGCGGAGATGGCCCTGAACGCGCGAACGCGTCCGCCCTGCGATCGCATCGCCCGCGTGAGACTTGCAGACGGAACCTTCTCGTACAGCTCGGCAAGCGGCACCGTCGCGGCCCGGTCGCCGAGGAGGGCGGCGCCGTCGGCCCCCCACCCGAGGACGTAGGCCATGACGCCCCAGCGCACGGTCTCGCTCGTGATCTCCCAGATCCGTTCGAGAGCCTCGATCGCGTCGGCGAGCCTCCCGTCGACGAATGCGGCGACGGCGTTGGCGAACAGCCCCTGCGCGACGCTGTTCTGATCGGCGGACTCCACGAGCCCCGGTGGCACGCGCGCGAGCCATGCTCGTGCGTCCTCGTCGTCGCCGCGCTCGAAGCTCGCTTTCGCGAGGAAGAGGACCGCAGCGATCGGGTTCGCGCTCGTGACGACTCCCTCTGGCAGGCTCTCGGCCGCGACGGCGAACGCCTCGTTCCAGTCTCCGTCCTCGATGTGCTGGATGGCCAGCCCAGCCGCGAACCAGGTCAGGTAGTGGCGATGTCCGCGAGCCTGCGCTATCGCAATCCCCCGCTCGAGCAGCTCCGACGCTTCGTCGGGACGGTCTCTCTCGTCCGTCAGCACGATGAGGTTGTTGATGGCTCGGAGCATGGGCTCGACGAGGTCGTTTTCTTCGGCTACACGCAGCGACTCGCGCAGCAGCGCGTGCTGCTCGTGGGGTCGCGATGCGCCGAGTATCAGGCTCTTCGTGTTCAGCGCCTGGGAGACGAGCGAAAGGTCGCCGTGGGCCTCGGCGACATCGATCGCCACTTCAATGTGCTGGCGGGCGCGCGCGAAGTCACCCGAGAAGAACTCGATCCTTGCGACCTCCGCCGCGAGCTTGCCGACGTCGACGTCACGCTCCTCCTCCGAGAGCGCGTCGAAAGCGGGCCGCAGCGTCTCGAGCGCCTCGCCGGCACGGTTGAGCTGCCAGAGCGCGAGGCCGAGCGAGGCAGCGGAGCGCGCGGCGGCGTGGGTCTCTCCTGCCGCACTAAACGTCTCGACCGCCGCGCGCAGACGCTCCTCGGCGTCGGCCATACGGTCCGCTACGAGCGCCAGCTTGCCGGCCTGCTCGAGCAGCCGCGCCCGCTCGAGCGGCTCCTCCGCGATCGCCGCTGCATCGTCGAAGGCACGCTGAGCGTCTTCCGGTGCCCCGAGAGCAGCAGCCCGGTCTCCGGCCCTTTCGAGCCAGGCGCACGCTGCGCGACCGTTCTCCGCCGCCTCGGGCCCCTTTGGATCCGAGTCGTGAGCGTCGCGGTAGTGGGCGGCGATCACCTCGGCGATCTCGTCCGGATCGATCCCCGCGTCGTGCTCGAGGTACGCAGCTGCCGCCCGGTGGAGCCGGCCCCGCTCTTTGCGTGCAAGCGTCTCGTAGGCCACCCGCTGGACGAGCGCTTGCAAAAAGCCGTACTGGCCGCGTTCGGGCGAACGCGGGTCGGAGTCGATCGTGAGGAGCTCTTTGCGGACGAGACGCTCGAGCACGGGCTGCAACGCCTCCTCGTCGGCGGACCCGAGCGCGGCGACGCCGCGTACACCGAACGTCTTTCCGAGCACGGCGGCGTGCTCGATCACACGGCGCTCCTCGGGCTCGAGGCCGTCGAGACGCGCGGCGATGAGCGCGTGGAGGGTTTCTGGGACGTCGAGGGAGTCGAGCTGGCCGACGACACTCAGCGTGTCGCCCTCGCGGGCGAGCGCACCGCGGTCGAGCAGCATGCGCACGGTCTCGACGGCGTAGAGAGGGATTCCGTCCGCGCGCTCTCGGATCTGCGTGCGCACCTCGTCGGGCAGGCCCGGGACGAGCCCGTCCAGCAGCGCGTCCATCGCAGCGTCGGAGAGAGGCTCCAGCACGAGCGTTGTCGAGCTCCGGCTGTGAGCGCCGAAGTCACTGCGGCGCTCGAGCAGCTCGGGACGAGTCAGCGCGAGGACGAAGATCGGCCGCGCACGTGACCATTCGAGGAGGTGCTCGATGAAGTCCAGCAGCGCGGTGTCCGCCCAGTGCAGGTCCTCGAACACGAGAGCCACAGGGGCGCTGTCGCTCATCCGCTCGATGAAGAGCCGCCAGGCGGAGAAGAGATCGGCTCGCTCGACCTGCGGTCGCTCACCGAGGCCGAGCAAATGGCGCAGGAGCGGCTCGACCCACTCGCGCTCGCCGTGGTCGGAGACGTGCTGCTCCACGGCGACGGCGAGCTTCGTCAGCGCGCTCGACTCCGGCTCGTCCTCGGCGATCCCGGCCCGCATCCGCACCATCTCGGCCAGCGCCCAGAAGGCGACACCCTCGCCGTAGGCCAGGCAGCGCCCGCGGTGCCACCAGATCTGCTCGACGAGCCCGTCGAGGTGCTTCTCGAATTCCCAGGCGAGCCGCGACTTCCCGATTCCTGCGACGCCGACGACCGTGACGAGCGTCGCGCGGCCGTCGTCGGCGCTTCCGTGGAAGAGGTCTCTGACGAGCCGGAGCTCGCGGTCTCGGCCGACGAATGGAGCTTCGAGCGCGCTCGCGCGACCCTCGCCGCCACGGTTGGCGACCACGCGGAGCGCCTGCCAGAGGGGAACCGGCTCCGCCTTCCCCTTGAGGTCGTGCATCCCGACCTCCACGTAGGCGATCGCAGCTTCGCTCGCTCGTCTCGTGGTCTCCCCCGCAAGCACCGTGCCGGGCTCCGCTGCGGATTGAATCCGCGATGCCGTGTTGACGAGATCGCCCGCGACCATGCCCTGGCCTTCGGCGCCGACGGTGACCGCGGCTTCGCCCGTGAGGACGCCCGCGCGCGCTTGTAGCCCCGGGTCGAGGTCAGGAACGGCGCCGACGAGGTCGAGGGCGGCGCGAACCGCGCGCTCGGCGTCGTCCTCCTGCGCGACGGGAGTTCCCCAGACGGCCATCACAGCGTCGCCGATGAACTTCTCAACCGTCCCGCCGTAGCGCTCGATGATCGTTCGCGAGCTCTCGAAGTAGCGGGAGAGGAGATCTCGCGTGTCCTCGGCGTCGCGGTCCTCCGAGAGTGCGGTATGCCCGACCAGGTCGGCGAAGAGGACGGAGACGAGGCGGCGCTCGGCTGCGGGGGCCGACGCCTGCGGAACCGCTGGCGCGGCGGTTGCTCCTAGCGCCGTCCCGCACTCGCCGCAGAACTTCTCGCCCGGCTCGTTCGCGGCGCCGCAGGATGGGCAGGCGCTCGCGAGCGCAGTGCCACACTCGGAGCAGAACTTCCGCCCCTCGCGGTTCTCGGTTCCGCAGCTCGGGCAGGTCATGCGGGCACCTCGGTGCGGGTGGGCGCAACGGCATCGAGTCGCTCGAGCCAGGGCGTCGCCGCAAGTCGCTCGAAGATCTCGCGCGCCTCAGCGAACGACGACGCGTCTCCCGTCAGCTCGCCGTGCTCGAGCCGCGTGACCGCGAGCCAAAACGGGATGCCGATTTCGCGGAAGCGCGCCGCTGCCGTCTCGAACTCTGCGGGATCACCACCGAGACGCGCACGGAAGCGGTGCGCGTGCGCCTCCAGATAGGGCGGTCGCCGGCCGGGCGGAATTGCCTCGATCGTTGCAAGTAACTCCCGCACTGCCTCGCCCTCGCCGAGCGCAATCGCGGCTTCAAGCGCCTCCACGAGGCCCTGCTCGACGGCCTGGTGCGAAACGCCGAGCGTCTGCTCGCCTTCCAGGACCTTCTGGCCTGCCTCGAGGGCCTCGCGGAGGCGGCCCTCCGCCCGGTAGAGCGCGGCGGTTCCGCCGAAGAAGCACGCACGCTCCTGCACGTCGGGGGAACCTTCGAGGCTCGAGAACAGTGAGTAGAGACGCTGCGCCTCGGCCAGATCGCCGCGCTGGAGGTGGATCTCGAGTGGCCCGGAGAGGAGGCTGAGGAACATCCCGCCCGAACGCTCCTGCTCCTCCTGCAGCTCCTCCGGGATGTCGAGGGCGTCGTCCCAGCGCCCGGTCATGAACAGGGCGTAGCTCATCTCTGCGAGGATCGACCACTCGTAGGGACGGCTACCTACTTTCCTGTTGAGCTCGAGCGACTCGCGAAGGTAGCCGAGCGCGTCGGCGTAGCGATCGCGATGGAACGACTGGTCGGAGAGGATGAAGTAGGCACTGCTCGCCGGCTCCGTGAAGTCGTGCTCGAGTGCGATTGCCAGCTCGTGCTTGAGCAGCCCGTCCGCCTCTTCGATGTGCCCTCGACTGTGAGCGATGGCCGCCTTGGCCCCGAGCGCGATCGCGACGGCCTCCGTGTACCCGTACGCCTCGGCGATGTCGAGGGCAAGCTCGGCGCGCTCGGCTGCCCGCTCGAGGTCCCCAGCCTTCCAGTACGCGAGCGACATGCGCGACGCCAGGAGCGCGAGATCCTCATCAGGCTCGTCGGTCGATATGACGTCGAATGCGCGCTCCATCCGTGCGAGCGCATCGTCGAGCCTGCCCGTAAAGGACTCGACCCGTGCCAGTCGGGTCGAGACCCGAGCGGCGGCATGTGTGTCGCCCTGCTCCTCGTACAGCGCGATCGACCCCTCGAAGAGCCGGCGCGCCGCGTCGGGATCAGCGGCTCTCCTGGCCATCTCGCCTGCGCTGTCGAGAAGCGTTGCGCGGGCCGACGAGTCCTCGGTGAGCTCAGCCGCCTGCTCGAAGTAGCGCCTGGCCTCCGCGGCCGCTGCGAGCGACTCGGCACGCTGCCCGGCTCGCACGAGCGTGGCCTGCGCCTTACTCTTGATCTCTGCTGCGTCCTCCGCGTCCGGGACGGCTTCGTGCGCGGCGACGTAATGCGATGCGATCACCTCGACCACCTCGTCCTCGTCCTCCGCAAAAGCTGCGCTCAGGTGGGCGGCGGCTGCGAGGTGCCTGGCACGGCGCTCTCGCTTCGAGAGCGTCTCGTAGGCGACGTGGCGCACGAGGTCCTGGAGGAACCCGTACTGGCCATGCTCGGGTGAGCGCGGGTCCGCCTGTACGCCGAGCACCTCCTTGCGTGCGAGGGCCGTGAGCAGCGGTTCGACCTCGGCGTCGGCGGGAGCGAGCGCGGCGAGCGCCTCCTTTGTAAAGGTCTTGCCTAGCACCGCCGCGTCTTGAAGCAACCGACGCTCCTCCGCGGAGAGGCCATCGAGCCGGGCGGCGATCAGAGCGTGCAGCGTCTCCGGAACCTCGAGCGCGTCGACCGGTCCGGTCACCCGGTAGACGGAGCCTTCCTGAACGAGGAGGCCCCGGTCGAGCAGCATCCGCACGGTCTCGACCGCGTACAGAGGGATGCCCTCGGCGCGCGCGAGGATGCGGTCGCGAACCTCCGAGGGAAGCCCTGGCACGAGCCCGGTCAGGAGCTCCGCCATCGCTTGTGCCGAGAGAGGCTCCAGGTAGAGCGAGGTGAAGCTCCGCTGCCCGGCGCCCCACGTCGGCCGCCGCTCGAGCAGCTCGGGCCGCGCGAGCGTGACCACGAAGATGGGGTGGTTCCGCGACCAGTCGAGCAGGTATTCGACGAAGTCGAGCAGGCTCGCGTCCGCCCACTGCATGTCCTCGAATGCGAGCACGGTCGGATAGCTCTCCGCCAGGCGCTCGAAGAAGAGGCGCCAGGCCGCGAACAAGTCCTGCTGGTCGCGCGCCTGGTGCTCGGCCAGCCCGAGCAGATGTGCGAGCCGGGGCTCGAGGAAGTCGCGCTCCTCGCGGTCGAGGATGTGCTCGTCGAGCGTGGCGTGCAGCTTGGCCAGCGCGGACGCCGGCTCCTCCTCCTCGGCGATGCGGCAGCGCATGCGCACCATGTCGGCGAGCGCCCAGTAGGTCACGCCCTCGCCGTAGGAGAGGCAGCGCACGCGGTGCCAGTAGACGGTCTCGGCGATGCCGT
>JAERMP010000021.1 GCA_016844515.1 Thermoleophilia bacterium
GGGCGGCGAGATCGCGCTGGGCAAGAACTGCCTGGTCGCCTTCATGTCCTGGGAGGGCTACAACTTCGAGGACGCGATCGTGATCTCGGAGCGGCTCGTCAAGGACGACGTCCTCTCCTCGATCCACATCCACGAGTACGAGATCGATGCGCGCTCGACCAAGCTCGGCGACGAGGAGATCACGCGCGACATCCCGAACCGCTCGGAGGAGTCGCTCGCGAACCTCGACGACCGCGGCGTCGTCCGCATCGGCGCCGAGGTCGGCTCCGGCGACCTGCTCGTCGGCAAGGTGACGCCGAAGGGCGAGACCGAGCTGACCGCCGAGGAGAAGCTGATCCGCGCCATCTTCAAGGAGAAGGCGCGCGAGGTCCGCGACACCTCGCTCAAGGTCCCCCCGCGACGCGGGCGACGACCTCTCGCCGGGCGTCAACGAGCTCGTCCGCGTCTACGTGGCGAAGAAGCGCAAGATCTCGGAGGGCGACAAGCTCGCCGGCCGCCACGGCAACAAGGGCGTCATCTCGAAGATCGTGCCCGAGGAGGACATGCCGTTCCTCGAGGACGGCCGTCCCGTCGACGTGATCCTCAACCCGCTGGGCGTCCCGAGCCGGATGAACATCGGCCAGATCCTGGAGACGCACCTCGGCTGGGCCGCGGCGCACGGCGTCTTCGGCGAGGAGGGCGACGGCGGCGTCAACCCGAAGGCCCCGATCAACTCGCCGAACCCGCGCCCGGTGGCGACGCCGGTGTTCGACGGCGCCAGCGAGGAGGACGTCGACGAGGCGCTCATCACCTGGTCGAAGCAGAACCCCGACTCGCCGATCAAGTTCAACGTCGACCAGAGCCGCGACACGGGCCGCAAGGTCTCCGGCAAGGTGCGGCTCTTCAACGGCAAGACGGGCGAGCCCTTCGAGCAGAAGGTCACCGTCGGCTACATGTACATCCTGAAGCTGCTCCACCTCGTCGACGACAAGATCCACGCGCGCTCGACCGGCCCGTACTCGCTCGTCACCCAGCAGCCGCTGGGCGGCAAGGCGCAGTTCGGCGGCCAGCGCTTCGGCGAGATGGAGGTGTGGGCGCTCGAGGCGTACGGCGCCGCGTACACCCTCCAGGAGATGCTGACGATCAAGTCCGACGACACGATCGGCCGCGTCAAGGCGTACGAGGCGATCGTCAAGGGCGAGAACATCGCCGAGCCGTCGATCCCCGAGTCGTTCAAGGTGCTGCTCAAGGAGATGCAGTCCCTCGCTCTCGACGTTCAGGTGCTCTCCGACGAGGGCCGAGAAGTCGAGGTTCGCGAGGAGGACGACGAGCTCCTGCGGGCTGCCGAGGAGCTCGGCATCGATCTGTCACCCGGCTCCATACGCGCGGCGGTACGTCAGCCGACCGCGGAGGAAGTCGAGGAAGGCGAGGAGCACGCTGACGGGGGCGGCGAGCTCGTGCTCGCGGCCGATGAGGAGCTCCCAAGCGTCGAGGGCGAGGCAGCTCCCGTCGAGGTCGATCTCGCGGACGTCGAGATCGAAGAGTGATCGCTCAAATCACGGAAGAGAGAGAGAGGTTCGAGGCTCTAGATGGAATCCAGTAGACGCGGTCCCGACATCAACGACTTCGACTCGATCCGGATCGGTCTGGCATCGAGCAAGCAGATCCGCGACTGGTCCTCCGGTGAAGTGACGAAGCCGGAGACGATCAACTACCGCACGCTCAAGCCGGAGCGTGACGGTCTCTTCTGCGAGCGCATCTTTGGTCCGACGAAGGACTGGGAGTGCTATTGCGGCAAGTACAAGCGCGTTCGGTACAAGGGGATCATCTGTGAGCGCTGCGGCGTCGAGGTGACTCGGCAGAAGGTGCGCCGCGAGCGGATGGGGCACATCGATCTCGCTGCCCCGGTCTCGCACATCTGGTTCTTCAAGGGCGTGCCCAGCCGGATCGGCTACCTGCTCGACATCGCTCCGCGCGAGCTCGAGAAGGTGCTCTACTTCGCCGCCTCGATCGTGACGGCGGTCGACCGCGAGAAGCGGCAGGCCGACCTCGCCGACCTCGAGGACAAGGTCGCGGGCGAGAGCGAGCGCATCTACCTCGACCGTGACGAGGCGCTCTCCGGGCTCGACGATCGGTTCTCCCGACGCCGTGACTTCTTCGCCGCAGGCAAGGAGCGCAACTTCGACGAGGACGACGACTTTTGGGTCCGCGGCCTGAACAACTGGGCCGAGGAGGCGGTGCTCCCGTCTCTCGAGGAGATCCGCACACTTGGTAGCGGCGTGTTCGTCGAGCTCGCCAAGAAGATCACGAACGAGGATCCGCGGAAGGTTCGCGAGCTCGTTCGCCAGACGGCCACCCGCGACGACCGCCGCCTGGCTCCACGCGAGGTCGAGTCGGTCGCTGCGGCGGCAGGTCAGATCGTGGCGGCACTGGCACCGCTGCGGGCCGAGCTCGACAAGGCGACAGGATCGAAGAAGGGCGCGATCACGAAGCATCTGAAGCGGCTCCAGGAGGGCCTCCTCACCGGGGCCGAGCTGACCGAGGACGACGCGGCGCTCGCCTCCGAGGTCGAGCGCAAGAATCTCGACCGGGCGCGCGAGGTCGGCTCGGGACTTCTCGCTGCCGTGCTGGCCGCCGTCGACCCCGACGCGGACGCGGCAGCCGTGCGCGAGCTCGCGTACGACCTCTGTCTCGTCGAGGGCACCCGCAAGGAGGACCTCGACGCAGTCGGGCAGTGGGCTCTGAAGGTCCGCGAGATGGTCGCGGACATCGACCTCCGGCGCGAGGACACTCGCGAAGCCTCGGTCGATGCGGTCCGGAGGCTCGAGCAGACGTGGCTCCTCTTCAAGGAGCTCGAGCCGAAGATGATCGTCGGTGACGAGCAGATCTTCCGCGAGCTCAAGGATCGTTTTGGCTCGCCGTACGGGTTCGGGGTGTACTTCCGCGGCGGCATGGGCGCCGAGGCGATACGTGACCTGCTCCGCGACCTCGACCTCGACGCGGAGTCGCTCTCGTTGCGCGACATCATCAAGACGTCGAAGGGCCAGAAGCAGCAGCGCGGTATCAAGCGGCTGAAGGTCGTCGAGGCCTTCATCAAGTCGGGCAACAAGCCCGAGTGGATGATCCTGGAGGCGGTTCCCGTCATTCCGCCGGAGCTTCGCCCGATGGTTCAGCTCGACGGTGGGCGCTTCGCCACGAGCGACCTCAACGATCTCTATCGCCGCGTCATCAACAGGAACAACCGCCTGAAGCGGCTGCTGGACCTGGGCGCGCCCGAGATCATCGTCAACAACGAGAAGCGGATGCTCCAGGAGGCCGTCGACGCACTGTTCGACAACGGTCGCCGTGGCCGCGCCGTGACCGGACCGGGCAATCGCCCGCTCAAGTCGCTCTCGGACATGCTCAAGGGCAAGCAGGGCCGCTTCCGCCAGAACCTGCTCGGGAAGCGCGTCGATTACTCCGGACGCTCCGTGATCGTCGCCGGCCCCAACCTGAAGCTCCACCAGTGTGGGCTGCCGAAGCTCATGGCCCTCGAGCTCTTCAAGCCGTTCATCATGAGCCGCCTCGTCGAGCGCAAGGCCGTCCAGAACATCAAGGCGGCCAAGAAGATGGTCGAGTCGATGATCCCGGAAGTGTGGGACGTCCTCGAGGAGGTCATCGCCGAGCACCCGGTGTTGTTGAACCGCGCGCCGACGCTGCATCGCCTCGGGATCCAGGCGTTCGAGCCAGTCCTGGTCGAGGGCAAGGCGATCCAGGTTCATCCGATGGTCTGCCAGGCGTTCAACGCCGACTTCGACGGAGATCAGATGGCCGTGCACCTGCCGCTTTCCGCCGAGGCACAGGCGGAGGCCCGCGTGCTGATGCTCTCGTCCAACAACATCCTCTCGCCTGCGAGCGGCCGACCGCTCGCAACCCCGAACCAGGACATGGTGCTCGGGGCTTACTTCCTCACGTACTGCGGGCACGATCTGGTCTCGACTGCTGCAGCAGACATGGCCAAGAAGCTCGGCAAGAAGGGACTCGCGCGGTTCCGCACCGAGGAGGATGTGGAGTTCGCTGTCGACGCAGGCTCGGTCGACTACCAGGATCCGATCGAGTACGAATGGAACGGCGAGCGGCTGATGACGACGCCAGGGCGCGTCATCTTCAACACGGAGGTCGAGCGGGCGCTCGACGAGGCTACCGGCGGCAACTTCGAGGATCATCCGTTCCTGAACAAGACGCTCACGAAGCGTGAGCTCGACGCCTTCATTGGCGAGCTCGTCGAGCTCTACGGGCCGAACACGATCGCGTCGGCTCTCGACGCGATCAAGACGCTGACGTTCCGCTTCGCTACCCGCGCCGGGATCACCATCTCGAAGAACGACATCGTCATTCCGCCCGACAAGGAGGAGATTCTCCTCCGGTACGAGGCGGAGATCGCGAAGGTCGGCCGCGAGTACGACCGCGGCCTGATGACGGAGGAGGAGCGCGACGAGCGCGTCATCGCCATCTGGACTCAGGCGACCGACGAGGTCGCAGACCGGATGATGGCGAACCTCGAGGAGACGAACCCGATCTACATGATGGCCAACTCGGGTGCGCGAGGCTCGTTCAACCAGATCCGCCAGCTCGCCGGCATGCGCGGGCTCATGGCCGATCCGAAGGGCGAGATCATCTCGCGGCCCATCAAGGCCAACTTCATGGAGGGCCTCACGGTCCTCGAGTACTTCATCTCCACCCACGGTGCGCGGAAGGGCCTCGCGGACACAGCGCTCCGAACCGCGGACTCCGGGTATCTCACCCGGCGTCTCGTCGACGTCTCACAGGACGTCATCGTTCGCGAGGAGGACTGCGGGACCGACGACCACATCGAGCTCGCGCTCATCCTCGACGACTCACCGAACAAGAGCGTCGCCGGCCGCGTCGCCCCGTTCGACATTCGCAAGCCGATCAAGGACGGCAAGCCCGGCAAGATCGTGATCGTCGCGAAGGGCGCTGAGATCACCATGAGCGCTCTGCGACTACTCGTCGAGGAGTTCGGCGAATACGCCGAGACGGCAATCGTGCCGGTTCGCTCGGTGCTCAAGTGCCGGAGCGAGTACGGGCTCTGCCGGCGCTGCTACGGGGCGTTCCTCGCGACGGGCGGCATGACCGAGATCGGCGATGCGGTCGGAATCATCGCGGCCCAGTCGATCGGCGAGCCCGGGACGCAGCTGACCATGCGGACGTTCCACACGGGCGGTGTCGCCGGTTCGGACATCACACACGGTCTTCCGCGCGTTGTCGAGATCTTCGAGGCTCGCAGCCCGAAGGGTGCTGGGACGATGGCGGATGTCGCCGGCAAGGTCGACATCGAGGCGGCGGATCGCACGATCAAGTTGACGATTACGCCGACTGCTCTCGACGCGAGCGGCGAGCTGCCCGACCCCAAGGAGTACAGCTTCCCGCGCCGGACGCGATTCAGCGTCGTCCAGGGACAGATGGTCGAGGCTGGAGACCCCCTCAGTGAGGGATCGCTCAACCCGGCTGACCTCCTGTTGCTCAAGGGTGCGACGCATACCGAGCTGTACCTCGTCGGCGAGGTGCAGAAGGTCTACAAGTCGCAGGGTGTCGAGATCCACGACAAGCACATCGAGCTCATCGTCCGGCAGATGCTGAAGAAGGTACGCGTCGAGAGCGCCGGTGAGACGAACCTGCTGCCCGGGCAGCTCGTCGACCGAGTCGTCCTGGAGCGCGAGAACATCCGCGTCAAGAAGGAGAAGAAAGAGCAGGCGACGTTCGAGCCGATCATTCTCGGAATCACGAAGGCATCGCTCGCAACGGAGTCCTTCCTCTCGGCCGCCTCCTTCCAGGAGACGACGAAGGTCCTGACGGACGCCGCGATCGAGGGCAAGGTCGACCACCTGAACGGGCTCAAGGAGAACGTGATCATCGGCAAGCTGATCCCGGCAGCGACCGGCCTCAAGCAGTACCGGCAGATCACGATCGAGCCGACCGAGCCGCTCCCGGTGACGTTCGCTCGTCCCGAGGCCGAGGCCGAGCTTCTTGCGGCGCTCGAGGAGATCGGTGAGGGCGATGGCTTCGATCTGGACTCGCTCGATCTCCCGCTCGACGAGGGGCCCCCGCTCGACGTCGACGGTGAGGCAGCCGGGCTCGAGCCGCCGGCGGAAGAATAGGTACGCCGCTGGGGTCAGGTCTTGCATTCCGACACAAGACGTCGGTGTCGGAATGCAAGACCTGACCCCACGTTTACGTCTTTCTGCTACCTCTGATACCCATGTGCAGGGCTTTCATCACGGTCGCCGCCGCCGTTCTCGCTCTCCTTGCCTGGCCGTCGACTGGCTCGGCTGCTCCGGCTGCCCTGTCCTGTGGCCTCCCGGAGTCGCAGCCGGTCTGGCTCGATTTCGCGGACTCGTCCGTCTCCTTCTGGCGCGAGCGCTTTGCCCGTCCGGGCGTCGTGGTTGCAACGGGCGGCCCCGAACTTGCGGCCGAAGCCCGGGCGGCTGGCGCCGCGACCGTCCACTGGGACATGTACCTCCGCAAGCGCGTCGGGACACCGTCGGATCCCGCCGACGCCGCCTTGATCGAGCAGCGGGCCGACTCGCTCTTCGACTACGCCGTCTCCGTGAGCGGATGCCAGCAGCCGTTGATCGCCCTCAACGAGCTCTGGGGAGCGTCGCTGCCGACTCCATTGACCCCGACGGCGGAGCGGTACCGTGCGAACGTTCTTCGCTTGGTGAGCCGCCTGGCGGCCCGGGGCGGCCGGCCTGCTCTCCTCGTTTCGAGCGATCCCTTCACCGGGGGCGACGCAGCGCCGTGGTGGAAGTCGATCGCGGCGGTATCCGACCTCGTCCTCGAGAACTACGCGAACGCGAACCTGATCTGGCGCGACGGCCCCGTCGACGGCTCTCGGCGTCTCCGCGTCCGCTATCGGCAGTCGGCTGCGCGACTCCTTGCGCTCGGGATTCCACCGTCGCGAATCGGGATCATGATCGGCTTTCAGACGGGACCTGGAACCGGCGGGCGCGAAGGACTCACCCCGCGCTCGCGCTGGTTCAGCGTCGCGAACTGGCAAGCGCTGGCTGTACGACAGGTCGCGCGCGAGCTTCGGCTCGCCCATCTCTGGTCGTGGGGCTGGGCGCAGCGCAACGAGCGTTCCAACGACCCGGACAAGACGTATGCCGCGTGCGTCTGGCTGTGGGCACGCGATCCGGGCCTCTGCGACGCTCCGGGCGTTCTCCGACGCGAGTTCGATGCCGACCGAAAGACCGGCCAGCTCGACCTCCCTTCGGGAACGCGCTGCATGTACGGCTCGAGCGCGCTCACCGCATCGAGCGTCGCAGCGCTCGCGAAGGTGACGAGAGATCGGGAGCTCGCCTTGACCGCGCTCGTCGTGCGGGCGATCGAGCGTGAGCGAGCGCGCGTCTCTCCGACGGATGCTCTCGCCGTCGAGGGCCGCATCGTGGGAGCTCGGTTCGGTGGAAGTGCGGCTGCGTATCGTTCGGCACTGGCCGAGGCCGGTGCGAGCCTCTCCGTCGCGCGTGGGATCATCGGCGACGAGCTCAGAGCCCGCGACGTGTTCGATCGTCTCGCGGTGTCGAGCCCGTCGGCAGGCGATATCGCACGCTTTCGAGCGACCTACGCCCCCGTCCTTGCGCGCCGGCTCGTCGTCTCGCCCGCACCCAGCTGGCTTCCTGACGGAAGCGGGCTCGCGCTCGCAACGTCTGCCCCCGAGAGCGTGTTCCGGCTCGCGACGGGCCAGCGGTTGACGGTACGCACAGCGGAGGGCGTGTTCACCGTCAAGGCGATCGACGACACGGCGGCTCTCGGCGCATACTCGCACGAGGCTGCCCGATCGGCGATCGTCGATGCATTGCGGAGCGAGCGCCGCGCCGATGCCTACGCCGCGTGGACCATTCGCATGCAGAAAGGTGCAGAGAGCCGCCTGGTCTGCGAGCGAGACCGGTTGCCGGAGCTCGGCGTGGTCACGCTGTCGACGTATGCGCCGTTTCTTTCGCTGCACGAAGCCGAAGCCGCGCGCTGGGCTTCGGCGCGCCGTCCCTAGCCCGGTCGCCGATGACGGCCTCGGCCCGTGGGGCTACGGCCACTCGGCTTCGAGGCGATCCTTGCCGGCACGCTTCGCCCGGTTGACCGCAGCGGAAACGCGCGCGTCGAGAGACTCGACCGTCTCGTTCGGGCGCCACTCGACGAGCCCCGCCGAGAATGTCAGACGCCCGACATTCGAGAAGCCGGTCACGGCCGCCTCGTCGCGGAGACGAACGTAGAACAGACGTGCCTCGTCCCCCGTCGTCTCGGAAAGGAGGATCGCGAATTCCTCGCCGCCGCGACGACAGACCGTGTCCGTCGCGCGCGCGGCCCGCTCGAGCAGGTCGGCGAACTCCTGCAGCACGAGATCGCCGCCGGGGTAGTCGAAGCGGGAGTTGACCTCGGCGAAGTTGTCGAGGTCGAGCAGGAGGAGCGACAGCGGCCGACCGGTCCGTCGCGCGCGGGCGAGCTCTCGGTCCAGCTCTTCGTCGTAGCCGCGACGGTTGCGAACTCCCGTGAGCCCATCGGTGACGGCTCGAAGCTCGGCTTCGGCGAAGCGGCGCGCGTTGGCGATACCAGGGGCCGCATCGTCAGCGAGAGCTTGAAGTGCGCGTGCGTGCTCCGGCCGGAACGCCGCGGCTCCACGTGCGTATGCAGCAAGCGCTCCTGTCTCGACGCCGTCCTCGACGATCGGGACCACGAGCCCCGATCGATACGCCACCTCCTCTCCCTCGAGCGCGGGAGGGTAGGTCCAGTTGAGCGTCAACGCCCGGAACGGCCTCGAGTCGGGAGGGCCTAGGGTCGCTTCGAGCAGCGCGGCGCCGTCACCCGTCCCAAATGACGCGATAGCGGGCATGTCTGCCGGCCCACGGACACGTACTGTCGCGGCCTGCGCACCCGTTCGGGTTGCGGCCTCCTCCGCGAGCCGTTGGAGGAGCTCGCGCAGGTCCAGGGTAAGACCAAGGTCGCCGAGACCCCGCTCGCGCGCTTCGTCCGATCGCTCGACGGCACGCTGCAGATTCAGCGAAATCGCCTCCATGTGCAGGTCGAGCTGGCCGACGACGGTCTCGAACCGGCGCTGCGAGCGCGCGCTGGTGAAGCGGGCCAGAACGACCGCCACGACGAGCACTGCCGCGACCGCAGCCGCGGCGACTACCGCAGTCACCATCTCAATCCAACCACTCCCCTGGCGCTCACTGTATTCAGAGAGACGGCCGTTGGCTACGGCTGACCACAATGCCAGGTCAGCGGGGCTCTAACGCCCGCCCGGAACTGGCTTGTCTGCTACCATCTCGCGGCCCGGATGGCGGGTCTGCGTGCCCGCCTTCCTATTCTGTCTGAGGAAAGCCTTCGACCTGTAGTAGGAGCAGCGCGTGCCCACAGTGAACCAACTCGTGCGCAAGGGGAGGAAGACCCCGAAGGGGAAGACCAAGACCCCGGCTCTCCGGGGGGCGCCGCAGAAGCGCGGCGTGTGCACGCGCGTCTACACAACCACGCCGAAGAAGCCGAACTCGGCGCTCCGCAAGGTCGCGCGTGTTCGTCTGACGAACGGCGTTGAGGTCGGTGCCTACATCCCGGGCGAGGGTCATAATCTTCAGGAGCACTCGGTCGTGCTCGTACGCGGCGGCCGCGTCCGAGACCTCCCGGGTTTCCGCTACAAGGTCATTCGGGGTGGGCTCGACTCGGCCGGCGTCTCGGAGCGCCGCCAGGCTCGCTCGAAGTACGGGGCGAAGAAGGCGTAGGGACGAGTTGACGCGCCGCGCCGAGATCCAGCCCCGCCAGCTCGAGCCCGATGCCGTTCACGGCTCGGTTCTCGTCACACAGGTAATCAATCGGCTGATGCTCGACGGCAAGAAGTCCCTCTCGGAGCAGATCGTGTACGACGCTCTTGCGATCGCCTCGGAAAAGACCGGCAAGCCGCAGCTCGAGGTGCTCGAGCAGGCCGTCAAGAGCGTGACGCCGGTGCTCGAGGTTCGATCGCGCCGAGTAGGCGGTGCGAACTACCAGGTCCCCGTCGAGGTGCCACAGCGCCGCGCGCGGACTCTCGCGCTCCGCTGGCTCGTGCAGAACGCCCGCGATCGGCGCGAGAAGGGCATGCCGGAGAAGCTGGCCGGCGAGCTCATGGATGCGCTGAATCAGCAGGGTGGCGCCTACAAGAAGAAGGACGACATCTACCGGATGGCGCAGGCCAACAAGGCCTTCGCGCACTACCGCTGGTAGCCGCTGAGATGTCTGCCGTAGCGACACCGGTCGGGCTGGACCGCGTCCGGAACATCGGGATCATGGCCCACATCGACGCGGGCAAGACCACGACGACCGAGCGGATCCTCTACTACACCGGTCGCACCCACAAGATGGGCGAGGTGCACGAGGGCGCGGCGACGATGGACTGGATGGCGCAGGAGCAGGAGCGCGGCATCACCATTACGTCGGCGGCGACGACCGCGGAGTGGCGCGATCATCGCATCAACATTATCGATACGCCCGGGCACGTGGACTTTACGGTCGAGGTCGAGCGAAGCCTCCGAGTTCTCGACGGTGCGGTTGCGGTCTTCGACTCCGTCGCGGGCGTTCAGCCGCAGTCCGAGACCGTCTGGCGCCAGGCCGACCGTTACAGCGTGCCGCGCATCGCGTTCATCAACAAGATGGACCGGACCGGCGCCGACTTCGATGCGTCCGTCCAGTCGATGCGCGACCGCCTCGGCGCGAAACCGGTGCCGATCCATCTACCGATCGGCAACGAGGAGACATTCGCCGGAATCGTCGACCTCGTCGACATGAAGGCGATCACCTACACGAACGCGCTCGGAACGGACATCGTCGTGGACGACATCCCGGCTGACCTCGCCGCCGCCGCCAAGGCGGGTCACCATCTGGTCATCGACGGAGTCGCAGAGTTCGACGACGAGCTCATGGAGACGTACCTCGAAGACGAGAGCGCAGTCACGCCCGAGATGATCCGGCGCGCGCTACGGAAGGGGACGCTCGCGGGGACGATCACCCCTGTTCTCGCCGGCTCGGCGTTCAAGAACAAGGGCGTGCAGCCGCTTCTCGACGCGATCGTCGATTACCTGCCGAGCCCACTGGACGTCCCACCCGTCGTGGGTCTCGATCCGAAGAAGGACGAAGAGGCGACCCGGGCGGCTGACCTCGACGCCCCGTTTGCGGCGCTGGCGTTCAAGGTGATGACAGACCCGTTCGTCGGCAAGCTGACGTATTTCCGCGTCTACTCCGGCCAGGTCAGCGCGGGAGACCGCGTCCTCAACACGACCAATGGCAAGACCGAGCGAATCGGGCGCATCCTGCAGATGCACGCCAACCACCGTGAGGAGCGCGACGAGATCGGTGCCGGCGAGATCGCCGCTGCAGTCGGCCTCAAGTTCACGACGACGGGCGACACGATCGCCGTCGACTCCGCTCCGATCGTGCTCGAGAGGATGTCGTTCCCCGACCCGGTGATCTCGGTCGCGATCGAGCCGAAGACCAAGGCCGATCAGGACAAGCTCAGCCAGGCACTGCAGCGGCTCGCCGAGGAGGACCCGACCTTCCGCGTCTCGAGCGACGAGGAGACGGGGCAGACGCTCATCGCCGGGATGGGCGAGCTGCACCTGGAAATCATCGTCGACCGCCTTCTTCGGGAGTTCCGCGTCGAAGGCAACGTCGGACGGCCGCAGGTCGCGTACCGCGAGACCATCACGAAGCCGGCCGAGAAGATCCGGGGCCGATTCGTGCGTCAGACCGGCGGTTCGGGTCAGTACGGCGATGTCCTCATCCACCTCTACCCGAATCCGGGCGAGGGCTATGAGTTCGTCGATCGGATCGTCGGCGGGAAGATCCCGAAGGAGTACATCCCGGCGGTCGACCACGGGATCAAGGAGGCAATGAGTTCGGGTGTCCTTGCCGGGTACCCGGTCGTCGACGTCAAGGTCGAGCTCGTCGACGGCTCCTACCACGAGGTCGACTCGAGCGAGCGAGCTTTCAAGATCGCGGGCTCGATGGCCTTCAAGGAGGGCATGAAACGCGCGAGGCCGAAGTTGCTCGAGCCGGTGATGGCCGTCGAGGTCGTCACACCCGACGAGTACCTCGGCGACGTCATTGGTAACCTGAGTGGCCGTCGTGGCCGGGTCGAGCAACTCGAGCCGGTCGGTGGGTCGCAGTCGATCCGAGCGAGCGTTCCGCTTGCGGAGATGTTCGGCTACGCGACCGACCTGCGCTCGATGAGCCAGGGCCGTGCGACGTTCACGATGCAGTTCGATCGCTACGAGGAAGTTCCGACCACGATCGCCGAGGCGCTCGTAGCCGGCGACAAGACAGCGTAAATCGAGAGACGACGAGCCCGGAGGGATAGGAACAGATGGCCAAGCAGAAGTTCGAGCGCACCAAGCCGCACGTCAACGTCGGCACGATCGGCCACATCGACCACGGCAAGACAACGCTCACAGCCGCGATCACCAAGGTTCTCGCCGAGTCCGGCACCAACACCCAGGTGACGTCCTTCGACGCGATCGACAAGGCGCCCGAAGAGCGCCAGCGCGGCATCACGATCAACACTGCGCACGTCGAGTACGAGACCGAGAACCGGCACTACGCCCACGTCGACTGCCCGGGCCACGCCGACTACATCAAGAACATGATCACCGGCGCCGCGCAGATGGACGGCGCGATTCTCGTCGTATCCGCCGCCGACGGCCCCATGCCGCAGACGCGTGAGCACATCCTGCTCGCCCGCCAGGTGGAGGTTCCCTCGATCGTCGTCGCGCTGAACAAGGCCGACATGGTCGACGATCCCGAGCTCCTCGAGCTCGTCGAGCTCGAGGTCCGCGAGCTTCTTACGAAGTACGAGTTCCCCGGCGACGACATTCCGGTCATCCAGGTGTCCGCTCTGAAGGCGCTCGAGGGCGATGCGGAGTGGACGCCCAAGATCCTCGAGCTGATGGCAGCGGTCGACTCGTACATCCCCGAGCCGGTTCGCGACATCGACAAGCCTTTCCTCATGCCGATCGAGGACGTGTTCACGATCACCGGCCGCGGCACGGTCGTCACTGGCCGCATCGAGCAGGGGCAGATGAAGGTCGGCGAGGAGGTCGAGATCGTCGGCATCCATCCGGAGACGGCGAAGACGGTCGTCACCGGCCTCGAGATGTTCCTGAAGACGCTCGACTACGCCCAGGCCGGCGATAACGCAGGCGCGCTTCTGCGCGGAATCAAGCGCGAGGAGGTCGAGCGCGGCCAGGTGCTCGCGAAGCCGGGCTCGATCACGCCGCACACGCACTTCAAGGCCGAGGTGTACGTCCTCTCGAAGGACGAGGGCGGCCGCCACACGCCGTTCTTCAACGGCTACCGGCCGCAGTTCTACTTCCGCACGACGGACGTGACTGGCTCCATCGCGTTGCCGGAGGGCCAGGAGATGGTCATGCCGGGTGACAACACGAACATGGATATCAACCTCATCCAGCCGATCGCCATGGACCAGGGCCTGCGCTTCGCGATTCGCGAGGGCGGGCGCACGGTCGGCGCCGGCGTCGTCACGGAGATCATCGCGTAGGGGCGAGGCGACTCGCCCCTCCTCTTCCGATACAGCACATGGCGCAACAGAAGATCCGCATCCGACTCAAGGGCTACGACCACCAACAGGTGGACCGCTCGGCATCCCAGATCGTGGAGACGGCCCAGCGCACCGGTGCGACCATCACGGGACCGGTTCCGCTGCCGACCGAGAAGAACGTCTACTGCGTGATCCGCAGCCCATTCAAGGACAAGGACTCCCGCGAGCACTTCGAGGTGCGCACGCACAAGCGTCTGATCGACATCCACAGCCCCACCCCGAAGACGGTCGACTCGCTCATGCGGCTCGATCTGCCTGCAGGCGTGGATATCGAGATCAAGCTGTAGGTGGCAGCGCGGCGATGAAGGGCATCCTCGGCAAGAAGCTCGGTATGAGCCAGGTCTTCGACCCGGACTCGGGCGTGATGACCGCGGTTACCGTGATCGAGGCGGGCCCGTGCCCGGTCGTGCAGGTCAAGACGACCGACGCCGACGGGTACGACGCGGTGCAGCTCGCATTCGAGGCGGTTGCCGAACGCAAGCTCTCTAAAGCCGAGATCGGGCACCTCAAGAAGGCCGGGTTCGGCCCGCACCGCCACATCGTCGAGCTGCGGGGGGAGAGTGGCCTCGCGGTTGGCGAGACGGTCACGGTCGAGGCGTTCGAGCCCGGCGACGAGATCAAGGTTTCGGGCGTCTCCATCGGCAAGGGTTTCCAGGGCACCATCAAGCGCCACGGGTTCACCCGCGGTCCGGTATCCCACGGCTCGCACAACGTCCGCAAGCCGGGCTCGATCGGGGCGTCTGCGTATCCGTCGCGCGTCTTCAAGGGGATGAAGATGTCCGGCCGCATGGGTGGCACGCGCGTCACGCAGCCGGGGCTCGTCGTGCACGAGGTGGATCTCGAACGCAACCTCCTCCTCGTCCGGGGCTCGGTCCCTGGTGCAGCCAGCGGTCTCGTGGAGATCCGGAGCGCCTGATGGCTTCGTCTCCCAAGGCGCCCGTGCTCGGTAGCGCGAAACAGCAGGAGGTCTCGCTCGAGGCATCCGTCTTCGCAGTCGACGTCAAGCCGCATCTTTTCCACGAGACGGTCCGAGCCGAGCTGAACGCGGCACGCGCCGGAACGCGCGGCGCGAAGACCCGGGGCATGGTCGCTGGCGGCCGGTCCAAGCCGTGGCGCCAGAAGGGCACCGGGCGCGCCCGCGCAGGGACGACCAGGGCGCCGCATTGGACGGGCGGAGGAGTCGCGTTCGCGCCGGGAATGCGCAACTTCGAGGTCAAGATCAACCGCAAGGTACGACGCGCGGCACTGCGCGGCGCTCTGAGCGATCACGCCACCAAGGGTACGCTCGCGATTCTCGACGGCTCCGGATTCGATGAGCCGTCAACGCGGAAGGCCGCCGACCTGCTCGCCGGCTGGGGCGATCGCCCGACGCTCGTCGTCCTCACCGAGGACGAAGACGTTCTCGTCAAGTCGTTCCGCAACCTCGAGAAGGTCCTCGTGACCGCTCCGAGCGAGCTCGAAGTGGCCGCCCTCCTGTGGGCGCGCTCGTTGGTCGTCAGCGAAGCGGCTCTGCCGCTCGTCCTGGCGCGCGCCGGTGCGGCCGTGGAGGAGGCGGCACAGTGAGCCTCCATCCCAACCAGGTCCTCTTGGCGCCCGTGGTCTCGGAGAAGAGCTACTCGCTCATCACCGACCGCAAGTACACGTTCAAGGTGCACGAGGACGCGCACAAGACCCAGATCCGGCAGGCGGTCGAGGAGCTCTTCGAGGTCAAGGTGCAGGCCGTGAACATC
>JAERMP010000328.1 GCA_016844515.1 Thermoleophilia bacterium
CGCGCGTTGTCGAGCGTCGGAGGCTCGCCGGGACGCTGCTTCTTGAACACCTCGATGAGCGCCTCTTCCTCGCGCGTCGTCGTGTCCTTCTCGAGCGTGCTCGCGATGTACGTCGAGCCGCCGAACAGCTCGAGGATCTTCTCGTTCGAGCTCGTGTCGAGTTGGAAGCCGGTCGTGGGATCCTCCGCCGGAAGCGCGCGTAGGAGCGTCGTGATCGGAAGCTTGCGCTTGCGGTCGATGCGAGCGAAAACGAGGCCCTTCTTGTCGATCTCGACCTCGAGCCACGAGCCGCGCGACGGCATCAGGTTCGCCATGAAGACCTGCTTCGTGGCGTCCTTCGGCTCCATCAGGTAGGCGCCCGGGCTGCGGACGAGCTGCGTGACGATCACGCGCTCGGTCCCGTTGATGATGAACGTGCCCCAGGGCGTCATCATCGGGAAGTCGCCCATGAAGACGCGCTGCTCGCGGATCTCGCCGGTTTCCTTGTTGACGAACCGGACCGTGATCGAGAGCGGGACCTGGTAGGTCAGGTCCTCGTACTCACCGAAGTCGACGGCGAGCGTCCCCGTGTAGTCCTCGATCGGCGAGATGTCGTCGATGGTCTCGCGAAGGCCGTCCTGGATGAACCAGCTGAAGGACACCTTCTGGATGTCGATGAGGTTGGGGAGGTCGAGGACATGCTTCAGGCGCGAAAAGCTCTTACGCGCGCGCGGCGCGACAGCAACGCTGCTCAAGTGTGAAAGCCTCCCTTTAAATGCGTGCAGGGTTGGACGGGCGGAGCCTCGGCGGAACCTCGAAGGATAGCGCACGAGCACACCCCACCGCAACCGCCTTCGGAGCGGGTGGAATGCTTCTCGGAAGGATAGCGGACGACGTCAAGGTGGGGTCGGACGAGGCGCAGAAGAGAAGACAAGCTGGGGTCAGGTCTTGCATCGTGCACGCCCGTGCACGATGCAAGACCTGACCCCGGGGTTACTTCAGCTCAACCGTTGCGCCGGCCTCTTCCAGCTGGGCCTTGATCGACTCAGCCTCGTCCTTGGCAGCGCCCTCCTTGACGGCACCCGGGGCCGCGTCGACGAGATCCTTCGCCTCCTTGAGCCCGAGACCGGTTACCGCGCGGACGACCTTGATCACCTGGATCTTCTTGTCGCCGATGGCGGTGAGCACGACGTCGAAGGAGTCCTTCTCCTCCTCCGCTGCGGCACCGTCCCCGCCCGCGGCCGGAGCCGCTGCCACGGCGACCGGAGCGGCGGCGGTGACACCCCACTCCTCTTCAATCGAGTTCTTGAGCTCGACGAGCTCGAGCACGGTCATCTTGCCGAGCGTGTCGAGGACCTTCGATACATCAGTGGCCATCTACTCCTCCTCTTCTTCTTTCTCAGTCTCTTTGGGTGCCGATTCCGCCGTCATAGGATCAGCCGGACTTTCCTGGTCGTCAGATTCGGCTGAGGCCGAATCTGACGGTGTGTCTGCCATGGCAGCCCTTTCGGCCGCATGTTCGATCTCAACGGCCTCGGCCGCTTGCTCGACGTCTGCCGGTGTGCTTACTGGCGCTTCATCGCTCGCCTCTGCCGTCGGCTCGACGATTTGACCTTGCTCCTCGAGCTGCTTTATGCGGGCGTCGATCAGCCCGTGCAGGTCGCGCAGAGGCGCGGAGACGAGCGCCAAGAGCTGCGTTAGCGGAGCGACGATCGCACCGACGAGCTGGGCGCGCAGCACGTCGGTGGGCGGAAGCGTCGCCAGCAGGTCGGCCTCGGCACCCGAGAGCGGCTTGCCCTCGAGCAACCCGCCGCGAAGCGTCAGCACGTTCGACTCTTTCGCCGTCGCTGCGAGCGCCTTGGCGACGGCTGTGGGATCGCCCGACGACTCGATGAACGCGATGGCCGTCGGGCCTTCGAGCATCACGAGCAGCGCCTCGGCCCCCGCTTGCTCGGCAGCGCGACGGGTGAGTGTGTTCTTGACGATGCGGAACCGAGCGCCGTGCTTGAGCAACTCGTCTCGCAGCGCCTCCAGCTGCTTGTTCGTCAAGCCGCGGTAGTCGGCGACGATCAGCGTCTCTGCAGCGCCGAGGTCCGCGGCGAGCTCCGAGACGATCCGTTCCTTGTCCGATTTCAGCACGTCATGTCCTCCTGAAACGACGAAACCCGCACGAAGCGGGTCACCGAGCCGAGAACTCACTGTTCGCGGCGGTATCCCCACCTCGGCTGGACCTCTGCCTCGCGGCTGCCAGCTGTCTCGGGCGGTTCGTCTGGGTAGCTACGAAACCTTAGCGATCTCCTTCGGTGACTCTGCGCCCGCAGACTCACCGGTGAGCTCCTCGGCGATGTCGCGAGTGATCGTCGAATCGACGTGGATGCCCGGGCCCATTGTCGTCGTCAACGTGATCTTCGTGATGTAACGCCCCTTTGCGGCAGAAGGCTTGGCCCGCACGATCTCTTCGACGAGGGCGGCGTAGTTCTCCAACAGCGCGCGCTCCGCGAAGCTGCGCTTCCCGATCGGGAGGTGCACGTTTCCGCCTCGGTCGGTTCGGTACTCGAGCTTGCCGGCCTTGGCATCGGCGACGGCCTTGCTGACGTCCATCGTCACCGTGCCGGTCTTCGGGTTCGGCATGAGTCCGCGCGGTCCGAGCACGCGACCGAGCTTTCCGACGACGCTCATCTGATCGGGTGTCGCGATCGCAACATCGAAGTCGAGGAAGCCTTCCTCGATCTTCGTCGCGAGATCTGCCGACCCTACGATGTCGGCGCCGGCGTCCTCGGCCTCGCGGGCCTTCTCACCCTCGGCGAACACCGCCACGCGAACGTCCTTGCCGATCCCG
>JAERMP010000329.1 GCA_016844515.1 Thermoleophilia bacterium
TTCGTCGGAGGAGGGACGCCAACGTTCACCGATCCGGTCGAGCTCGCCCGGCTGCTCGAGGGGCTTCCAGCTGCCAGGGAGCTGACCGTGGAGGCGAACCCGGAGACGGTGACCCCCGAGCTGGCCCAGCTCCTGCACGCGGCGGCGGTGAACCGCGTCTCGCTGGGGGCGCAGAGCTTCCAGGCGCACCTGCTCGACGTGCTCGAGCGGCGCGCCTCGCCGGATGACGTCCGGCGCGCCGGACGCCTTCTTCGTGGCGCGGGGTTTGACAACGTCTCGCTCGATCTCATCTACGGGATCCCCGGCCAGAGTCCCACCGACCTGGAGCGCGACCTCGCGGAAGCCCTAACGCTCGAGCCCGAGCACCTTTCCTGCTATGAGCTCGAGGCAAAGCCCGGAACGCGGTTCACGCACGCGCACGGCGCCGAGCTCGAGCAGCAGGCTGACGCGATGGAGGGCTACTTCGAGCAGGTCGTCGACACGCTGTCCGACGCCGGGTACCGGTGGTACGAGACGGCGAACTTCTGCCTCTCGGGAGCGCGGGCGGGAGGGCGCGATCTCCGCGCTCGTCATAATCTGGGCTACTGGCACGGGAGCGACTACCTCGGGATCGGCATCGGCGCGGTCTCGACGATCTCGGGCGAGCGCCGCCGAAATACGGCCGGCCTTCCGCGCTACGTCGCCGCCCTTGCTGCCGGCCAGCGCTCATCGGCGGAGATCGAGGTGATCGATGACGAGACGCGCGAGCGCGAGAAGTTGCTGCTCGGCCTCCGGCTCGACGAGCCAGTCGCGGTCGCAGATGTTGACGGTGCCCTCGATCGAACGGCACTGGCTCGGATGGTTGCGGGCGGGCTTGTGCACCTGAGCTCGAACGGGCGTGGCGAGGAGATCCGCCTCACGCGCCGCGGACGCTTCCTCGGCGGCGGCGTCACGGCTGAGCTTCTCGTGTAGCGCGGTGATGGAGTTTGCGAGATCCGCGGCTACCATCGGAAGCGGGATGCAGCTCACACCACGCAAGCGCGAGATCCTTCGCCGAGTCATCGAGGAGCACGTCGCCACCGGCCAGCCGGTCGGGTCGAAGGTGCTCGTCGAACGCGCGGGGCTACGGGTCTCCTCGTCGACCGTCCGCGGCGAGCTCGCGGAGCTCGAGATGCTCGGCCTGCTCACGCATCCACATACCTCCGCCGGCCGAACGCCGACCGAGAGCGGCTATCGACTGTATGCCGAGGAGCTCGTCGAGGCAGTGGAAGGGCGTCCGGATGAGCTCGGCGTCGACCTTCGAACCATGCGCGACGAGATCGAGGGGGCCCTGCGCACGACGACCGAGATGCTCTCGCAAGCAACCCGGTTGCTCGCGCTCGTGTCGGCACCGTCGCTCGAGACGGCGTCGATCCGACATATCGAGGTCCTCGCGCTTCAGCCGACGAGCCTGATGGTGGTTGTGATCACATCGACGGGCGGTGTGACCAAGCGGCACTTCCGGCTCGAGGAGCCGGTCGACCCTGGTCTCGTAGCCTGGGCCTCTGAATACCTCGAGGATCAGCTCGTCGGCAGCAGGCTGGGCTCGAGCTCGGTTCGGCGACGGCTCGAGGCGCCCGAGCTCGCTCCGCGAGAGCGCGCATTCCTCGAGCTCATCGGCCATACGTTGCTCGAGGTCGGCTCCGAGGGGCGGCCAGAGGTGTACGTGGGGGGAACGGCAAGTCTTCTCGGGGAGGCACGGGCCGAGGAGGTCGAGGCGACGATGCGTCTCCTCGAGCTTCTCGAACGGCGCGCTGCCGTGCTCGAGCTCGTGAGCGAGGCCCTCGAGCCGCGGCGCCCGGTCGTTCACGTCGGACCCGAAGTCGGTGGAGGCCAGCTTCACTCCGTGTCCCTCGTCGGCGCCACGTACGGGATTCGGTCGACGCCGCTCGGTGCCGTCGGACTCGTCGGCCCTCTTCGGATGGACTACGAGAAGGCGATTCGGATCGTGCGGGCGGCGGCGTTCGAGCTCTCACGCTTCGTCGAGGACGTCTACGAAGAGGACTGACGTAGTGCTTCCCGCCGTAAATACGGTCACGCTTCGCGCGGCTGCGAACGCTTCGCATGCCGTCGTCCTCAGTCGGGCCAATGTTCTCGATATTGGTCCTCCCTGCGTCCTAGGCCTGCTCGGTTCTCGCCGGCGAATCACGACCGTATTTACGGCGGGAAGCACTTAGTGGCAACGGCGGAGAGCGACTACTACGACCTGCTCGGTGTTTCTCGTGACGCGAGTGACGCCGACATCAAGCGTGCGTTTCGTACGCTCGCGCGCGAGCTCCATCCCGATGTCTCGACGGCCCCCGACGCGGACACGCGCTTCAAGGAGGTCGTCGAGGCGTACGAGGTGCTCTCGGACTCCGAGCGTCGAGCGACATACGACCGCTTCGGGAAGGCAGGCCTGGCCTGAAGAACGGTGGGTTCGAGCCGATGTACGCCGACTTCGGGAACCTCACCGACGTGTTCGCGGCGTTCTTCGGCGACGACCTCCTGGGCGGAACCGGGGGTTCGAGGCAGCGTTCGCAGCGCGGGGGCGATCTTCAAGCCGTGGTCGAGATCGACCTCGAGGATGTGTTCACCGGACTGAGCGTCTCGGTGCCGCTCGAAGTCGCGGTTCCGTGCGATCGCTGTGCGGCAAGCGGAGCCGAACCGGGCACGGGGTCGAGCACCTGTCGCACCTGCTCGGGGGCCGGTGTCGTGCGGAGCGTCTCGCAGAACATCTTCGGCCAGTTCGTCCAGCAGCGCGCGTGCTCGGATTGCGGCGGCGTCGGTGAGGTTCTCGAGCAGCCGTGTAGTCAGTGTCGCGGTGATGGACGCGTCGTCCTGGGCCGCAAGCTCGACGTCGATGTCCCAAGAGGGATCCACGACGGACAACAGATTCGCGTCCGAGGAGAGGGCCACGCCGGATTCCGGAGCACCGATCGTGGCAACGCGTTCGTCGTCGTGCGCGTCCGACCCGATCCGCGATTCGTGCGGGACGGCGACGATCTGCACACTGCAGTGCGTGTGAAGATGACCGATGCCGCGCTCGGAACCACGACGAAGGTCACGACTCCCGCGGGCGACGTCGACCTCGACGTTCGTGCCGGCGCCCAGCCGGGCGAGGTGCGTGCGATCAAGGGGCAGGGGATGCCGTCTCTCCGGGGGTCACGCCGAGGTGACCTGTATGTCAGGCTCGACGTCGCGGTACCGACGCATCTGACCGACGAGCAGCGGAGGCTTCTCGAGGATGTCGACGCCAAGGTGGGGCCGGACGCGTACGCGTCACCGGACGACGAGGACGAAGGGTTCTTCCGCCGCCTGAAGAGCGCGCTTCGCTGAGCGACGAGATCCGCCGCGTTGCGACGAGGGCGCCGGACGACGAGGCGGAGATCGCCCGCGCCCGCATGCTCGAGCTCGTCCCTGGCGGATTCGAAGAGATCGAAGGCCCCGGCTGGGTCGAGCTCGCCGCGTACACGGACAGTGCCGGCGAGGAGAGGATTCGCGCGGTCTTCGCTGAGGTCGTCACGCTCTCGTTCGACGAGGGCTGGACTGACCGATGGCGCGAGTTCCACCGCCCCGTGCGTGTCGGCGGCCTCTGGATCGGCCCGCCCTGGGAGCAGGCGCCGAACGGCGAGCAGGTGGTCGTCGTCGACCCCGGCCGCGCGTTCGGGACGGGTGCGCATCCGACGACACGCGTGTGCATCGAGCTGCTCGCAGGGCTCGAGCGTGGAGCCCTGTTCGACGCCGGTTGCGGCTCGGGCGTGGTCGCGGTCGCTGCGGTGCGTCTCGGGTTCGACCCGGTCGTCGCAGCGGACACCGATCCCGTCGCCGTCGAGGTCGCTCGCGAAACTGCACGCCGAAACGGCGCATCGGTCGTCGTGCATGAGGCGGACGTCTTGCGGGACGACCTGCCGCCGGCCGACCTCGTCGTCGCCAACATCGAGCTCGCGGTGGTCGAGGCCCTGCTCGCGCGCCAGCCGGCCCGCACGGTCGTCACCTCCGGCTACGTCGCCGGTCAACGACCTCGGGCGGACGGGTGGACGGTGGTGCGCGGTCTGGCGCTCGAAGGCTGGGCTGCCCACGTGTTCGTTGCCACGGACGAACCCCACTGACACCTTGTAACAAGTTGTTGCAAGAAAGCGCCGCGCGCCGATCTCCCAGCTCCGACGCGGGTTGTCGAGAGGCTCGATCTCAAGTTACAAGTTGTTACAAGAGCCGCTCGGCAACGGCGAGACCGGAGCGGCGACTGTGTGTACGGCGCCACGCGCATTAAGCTTGGCGCCTCGATGGCGACTTTCTCGGTCCGCTTCCTCGGCTGCAAGGTCTCCTACACGGATGTCCAAGCC
>JAERMP010000134.1 GCA_016844515.1 Thermoleophilia bacterium
GCGCGAGGCGCTCCTCGTCGAGGTGCTCGCAGAGCACATCGCGAGCCGCGTCGTCGAGCGGCAGGGGGCGCTCCGCGCCGAGGTCTGGATCCGCGCCCAGTGGCCGATACACCGCCGCACACCGGTGACTCAGCTCGCGACGCAGGAGATGGTGACGCTGTGCGGGATCGCGGCGGCGTCCGAGACGGGAACGCGCCGCGCGGTCGGCGTCGAGGCGACGGGCATCAACGCGTGCCCGTGCGCCCAGGGTCTGGTTCGCGGACGGGCCAGCGAGCGACTGCACGAGGCCGGATTCGACTCAGGTGACATCGAGAAGATCTTCGAGCTCGTCCCCATCGCCACGCATAACCAGCGCGGGCGCCAGACGCTCTTCGTGGGGACGGATCAGGATCTCGACGCCGAGGTGCTCGTCGAGATCGCCGAGCGCTCGATGAGCGCTCCCATCTACGACCTGCTCAAGCGACCCGACGAGCTCTTCGTCGTCGAGCACGCTCATCTACAGCCGCGCTTCGTCGAGGACTCGGTGCGACACGCGCTCCGCGATGCCCTCGAAACGCTGCCACAGCTCGATGACGCCGACTTCCTCCTCTCGCGCCAGGTCAACTTCGAGACCATCCATATCCACGACGTCGTGGCCGAGCGCTTCGGAACGGCCGGCGAGATCCGCGGCGAGCTCGCAACCGGCGTACCGGTCGCTCGGCAGACCACGCTCGCCGACTGGCTCGCGGGATAGCTACGACCCTCGAGCGCGCCGCAACTCGAAGCGGTGCTCAGTGCCACCGAGGAGGCGGCGGATGTTCTGTCGGTGCACGAAGATCACGGCGGCCGCCCCTGCGACCCCGAATGCGATGACCGGCCACGGGTAGTCGAAGACGACCACCAACACGGCGAGTCCCAGCGCAGTCGCAATCGAGGCGAGGGACGCGTAGCGCGTGAACACGAAAACCACGAGCCAGATCGCGACACAACAGAGCGCAACGAGCGGGGCGAGTGCGAGAGTCGCTCCCCCGCCGGTGGCGACCATCTTCCCGCCCTTCTGGAAGCGCAAGAAGATCGGCCGCGCGTGGCCGATCATCGCCGCCGCTCCCGCGAGGACGCCGACGAGCGCTCCGCCGGCCCAGAGGCCCAGCATCGCGGCGGTGAACCCTTTCGCGACGTCCAGCAGCGCAACCGCGGCTCCGAGCCTGCGTCCGTAGACGCGGAACACATTCGAGGCGCCGACGTTCCCGCTTCCACTCGCGCGGATGTCCTCGCCCCGGAACATCCGCGGCAGCCAGTACCCGAACGGCAGCGAGCCGAGGAAATACGCGATCGGAACTACAAGTAGTTCCGTCATTCGCGAAGCCGGAGTCCGCTAGCGCGGACACCGGCCGCGGGAAAACCCCTGAAGGCGTCCGCTTCGCGGCCGCTGTGCTTGCGTTCCACTCAACCGCCTACTCGGTCGGAATGCGATAGCTCTCGACCCAGCCGTTCACGACGCCCCAATCGAGGTTCGCGAGGAAAGCCTCGATGTAGGCCGCGCGGTCGGTCTGATAGTCGAGGAAGTACGCGTGCTCGTAGACGTCGAGCGCGACAAGCGGGGTCGCGTTCCAGACGGGGAACGTGTTCTGGGCGTCGCCGATGTAGTTGAAGAGCCGGCCTTCGTCCCAGTCATAGGCCGTCCACGCCCAGCCTCGGCCTGCCATCCCAGTGGCTCTGAGGTCCGCCCGCCACGCGTCCGCGGAACCGAAGTCACGCTCGATGAGTGCGCCGATCGCGCCGTCCGGATCGCCGCCCTCTCCGCCGAGATGCTCGAAGTAGATCTCGTGATTCTTGATCCCGCCGACTGCGAACGTGAGATCGACCTTCAGCGCGCGGAGCTCGGAGTAGACCTGGTTCGCCGCCGCGAGATCCACACTCGGGAGGCGTCCGAGGAGCTCGTTGCGCTTCGTCACGTATCCCTGGTAGAGGCGGTAGTGAGCCTCGATTGTCGTGCGCGAGATGCCGTCGAGCTCCAGGAGCGCCGGCTTCAGCTCACGGGGCCTGATCTCGACGAAATTGGTCATTCGTGGACTCCTTGGGCTCGACGGAACGTCGCGGAGCATATCCTTCTCCCCGACGACGACCCGCGAAGAGGAGCAGCGAAATGGCATACAGCGTTCCCGACCTTTCGTACGCGTTCGACGCCCTGGAACCGCACATCGATGCGAGGACGATGGAGATCCACCACGACAAGCACCACGCCGCATATGTCACCAACGTGAACGCCGCGCTCGAGGGCACGGAGTGGACGGACCGGCCGATCGACTCGGTGCTCGCGAACCTCGACGCCCTCCCCGAAGACAAGCGGATGGCGGTACGCAACAACGGCGGCGGCCACGCGAACCACACGCTGTTCTGGGAGATCATGGGGCCGAACGGTGGCGGAGAGCCGTCGGGCGCGCTCGCCGACGCGATCGGAGCGACGTTCGGAGGACTCGACGAGTTGAAGGCCGCGGTAAACGACGCCGGTGTCAAGCGCTTCGGCTCGGGCTGGACGTGGCTCGTGTGGGACGGAACGGGACTTGCAGTCAAGTCCACGCCGAACCAGGACACGCCCGTCATGGACGGGCAGACTCCGCTCCTCGGCATCGACGTCTGGGAGCACGCCTACTACCTCAACTACCAGAACAGGCGCCCCGACTACCTCGCAGCCTGGTGGAGCGTCGTCAACTGGGACGCAGTGGCCGCTCGCTACGAGGCCGCCCGGTAGGCCCAGAGCAAACCGCCTCGATCGTGAGCGCGTAGCAATCGACATGGCTACGTCGCTCGCGGTCCGGGCCGGTTCGTTTCAGGTACGACAGGCGATCACGATGGAACGTGTGGACGGATTCGAGCTCACTGACGGCCAGCTCATCGAGCGCGTAGCGGCCGGCGAGCAGCGAGCGTTCGACGAGCTCCATCGCCGCTACGCACGGCCCATGCTCGGGCTCGCACTTCGCCGGCTCGGTGACCGAGGGCGCGCCGAGGACGCGGCGCAAGACGCCTTCGTCGCGGTCTGGCGCTCGGCGCGCACGTACGACCCGGGCCGCGGAACCGGTGCTCCGTGGCTGTACGCAGTCGCACGCAACGCAATCACGGACGGGCAGCGGCGCACGCCGACTCCCGTCGCGGAGCTCGAAGATGGGCCAGGGAGCGACCCAGACCCCTCCGACGCGGCCGAGGCCTCCTGGACGGCGTGGCGCGTGCATCGAGCGCTCGAGGTTCTCCCCGAGCACGAGCGGCCCGTCATCGAGCTGGCGTACTGGAGCGGTCTCTCACAGAGCGAGATCGCCCAGCGGCTCGGGATCCCGCTCGGCACCGTCAAAACGCGGACACGAAGCGCACTTGCGCGACTCGCCGACGTCCTCGAGAAGGAGCTGCGATGAGCGAGCGCGGGCCCGACTTCGAGGAGCTCGTCGGCACGGACCTCGACGCCGCCGAGCGCGCGCGGCTTGAACAGGTCCACGAGCTGCTCATCGAGGCGGGGCCACCGCCCGAGCTTCCGTCGCAGGCACCTGTGCCGCTTCACCCGCGACGCCGCCGCGGCGCTCTGCTCGCAATCGCCGCGGCACTGGCGGTAGCGGTGTTCGCAATCGGCGTCGTTGTCGGCGACCGCTCCGACCGGGGCGACGCCGACTTCGTCGTGGCGATGAGCGGAACCGCGGCAGCGGCTGATGCGAGGGCGTCACTCATCGTCTTCGACATCGACGAGGCCGGCAACTGGCCGATGGAGGTGTCGGTTCAGGGACTCGCGCCGGCGGCGAGCGGCCGGCCGTACGAACTGTGGCTGACGAGGGCCGGCGAGCTTGCAGCGCTCTGCGGAACCTTCCTCACGCGTCCCGACGGATCGGCCGAGGTGCCCATGAACGCTCCGTACAAACTCAAGGAATTCGACGGCTGGGTCGTCGTCGAGGAGGGCTCGGAGACTCCTGTCCTGACGACCTGACCGAAGTTGCGGAGATCGGGGACCCTCGTGCTGCAGCTGCGGACAAGTTGTCCGGGATCCGGCCACGCGTTCCGCCCGAGACCCTAGCTAAGCCAGCCGCCGCGCCTATGATCGGATGTCGCTTTGGCTTCCGATGCCGGCAAACTGCTCGTTGAGATCGCCCGCTGCCCGGTGGCTACGGAGTGCATGGTCTCCCTGAGAAGTCAGCACCCGTGTGCAGAGGTGGTGCTCCATCAGTGGCCTGGCGTCCCGGTCGAAGAGCGCCGTGCCCGATGGCGCGCTGAGCACCACGTTCCGGAACCGTGGGTCGGACACATCGAGCACGCTCCCCTTTTGTTCCTCAGCTCCAATCCCTCCGTCTCGGGCACGCGACCTCGGAATGCCCCTCCCCCCACATCGACGGCTCCATTCCCGCATCCTCTCGATGCCGGGAGCGATCACCCAGCCGTCAGACGGGGCCTGCAAGCACCGCGGCCAATGTGGACAGAGGACGAACTGGTTGACCGTTTCACAGCCGCTTTCGACGTTTGGATGCCTGACGGCATCCGCCAGATCAGCGCAGACGGTCGGCAGGGAAAGTCGGTGCCGTACTGGAGATACGTGAAGCAGCTCGCGATCAAGTTGATGGGCCGGGACGTCGTGCCAGGCACTGACTACGCGCTGACCGAGGTCGTCCACTGCAAGTCGCGGAACGAGGTCGGCGTCGCCGAAGCGGCGAAGGAATGCGTTCCCCGTTACTTGAAGAGGGTACTCGCGCTATCCCCGGCTGCAGTCATCGTGGTGCTGGGCACTCACGCAAGAAATGGGTTCAGATCGGAGTTCAACTACCCCGACGCCGGCATCGTCTCACCGCCGCTAGAAGTTGAGGGTCGATTGCGCCGGATCGTCTTCCTCGCGAATCCCGGCGCGCGCGGCGCAACCAAATACCCGCGGCACCCAACAGAAAGCGACCTCGCCGTCGTCCGCCAATGGCTACTCGAAGCGGAACGAACGCGAACGTACACCTGGGAGAGCGACGACGTAACCATCACGCGGCTCCCTCCGCGCACAGACCATCCCTGACCTCTGACTCCCATCAGGGCGCGGCGCGGCTGCGTGCGACGAACGCGGTGTGCGCGACCGGCATCTTCGCCATGAGGAACGCCCGCACCGAAAAGCCGCAGCCTTAGCCTCCGGGCGAGCGGCTATCGTCGTTATCGCTGTGTCCGACGACGCGCCAACACGCCCCGTTCGCAGCCAATACGAGGACTTCGTGCGCCACGTCTTCACCGCGGGTGTGCCGAAGCACGACCGCACGGGCACGGGGACGGTGAGCGTGTTCGGCTACCAGATGCGCTTCGACCTGAGCGAGGGCTTCCCGCTCGTGACCACGAAGAAAGTGCACTTCCCGTCGATCGCCTACGAGCTCCTCTGGTTCCTGCGCGGCGAGGGCAACGTGCGTTGGCTGCAGGAGCACGGAGTCACGATCTGGGACGAGTGGGCCGACGAGAACGGAGACCTCGGCCCCGTCTACGGAGTGCAGTGGCGCAGCTGGCCGACGCCGGACGGGGGTGCGGTCGACCAGATCGCGGAGGCCGTCAGGCTGCTCCGCGACCAGCCTGACTCCCGCCGGATCGTGGTCAGCGCGTGGAACGTCGCCGATCTTCCGGAGATGGCGCTTCAGCCGTGCCACGCCTTCTTCCAGCTCTACGTCGCGGACGGGAAGCTGAGCTGCCAGGTCTACCAGCGAAGCGCAGACGTGTTCCTCGGCGTGCCGTTCAACATCGCGAGCTACGCGCTCCTCACGCGCATGCTCGCGCAGCAGACAGATCTCGACCCCGGCGACCTGATCTGGACCGGTGGCGACTGCCACATCTACGACAACCATCGCGAGCAGGTCGAGACGCTGGTCGGGCGAGATCCGTTCCCGTATCCCTCGCTCCGGTTGCTCCGGCGGCCGGACTCGATCTTCGACTACGCCTTCGAGGACTTCGAGGTCGTGGGCTACGAGCATCATCCGGCGATCCGCGCGCCGGTCGCCGTGTGAAGGTCTCGCTCGTCGCCGCCGTCGCGCGCGGCGGCGTGATCGGCCGCGAGGGAACGATCCCGTGGCGGATCCCGGAAGACGTCGCCCGCTTCAAGGCGCTCACGACGGGCCATGCAGTCGTGATGGGAAGGCGCACCTGGGACTCGCTCCCCGACCGTTTCCGCCCGCTCCCCGAGCGCCGGAACATCATCGTGACGCGGAACCCGGACTGGAGCGCCGACGGCGCCGAGCGCGCCGCCTCGCTCGAGGAGGCTCTCCGCCTGCCCGAGGGCGCGGAGCAGGTCTTCGTGATCGGCGGCGGCGAGCTCTACGCCGAAGCACTCCCGCTGGCCGACGAGCTGCTGCTGACGGAGATCGACGCTGCGGTCGAGGGCGATACCTTCTTCCCGAGCTGGGATCGCGCGGCGTTCCATGAGAAGTCGCGCGAGCACCACGTGTCGGAG
>JAERMP010000135.1 GCA_016844515.1 Thermoleophilia bacterium
TGCGGCGTGAGCGCGATCTCCGGCACGAGCACGATCGCCCCACGCCCGCGCTCGAGGACGGAAGCGCACGCCTGGAGGTAGACCTCCGTCTTTCCACTTCCGGTCGGACCGTGCAGAAGGAGGTGACCCCCTCCGCCGTCGAGCGCGGCCACGATGCGTGCGATCGCATCACGCTGAGCCGCTGTCAGCTCGTCGGGCTCGGGCTCACCGGGGAGGGAGTCGGCCCAGGCGGGCGCCCGACGCTCACCGCGACGGGAGCGCGCGACGGGCGCGACGAGGGCGAATGCGCGGGCCGGTGTCGACCCGTAATAGTCGGAGAGCCAGAGCGCGAGCTCCACGAGCGCGGATGGAATCCGGTCGAGAACCGGCCCGGCATCGGCGATCTCGACACCCACCGGCGCTTGGACGCCAGTGTCGACCACGATTCCTCGAACGCGTCGTCCGCCGAACCCGACCGAGACGACATCCCCTCGTTCGACGTCATCGGCGACGCGGTACGTGAACGCGCGGGCCAGCGCCCGCGCAGTGACGAGCGGGTAGATCTCCGCGAGGGGCACGGGGGCGAGCGTATCGCCGGTTCCGGTGGCCAGTGCTTCATGAAGCTGCTGATCACGCTCTGAACCAGCAAATCTGGCCGCAATCGGACGTAACGAGTGTAAGGTGCCCCTTACATGGCAGGCTCGATGATCAAGCTCGAGAGCGTGACGAAGCGCTTTGGTGACGTCGTCGCGATCAACACTGCCTCACTCTGCATCGATCGCGGGGAAGTCGTTGCGATCCTGGGGCCATCCGGATGCGGGAAGACGACGCTACTACGCCTCATCGCCGGCTTCGAGCGTCCTGAGGCAGGCACGATCGAGGTCGCGGGACGAACCGTCAGCGACGTGCGCACCTGGGTGCCTCCGGAAGCGCGGTGTGTCGGGATGGTCTTCCAGGACTACGCGCTCTTCCCGCATCTGACCGTCGCGGAGAACATCGGCTTCGGCCTCTCTCGACGAGCACGGCCCAGCCGGGTGCCAGAGCTCCTCTCGATCGTCGGCCTCGATGACCTGGGACGGAGGTACCCACATGAGCTCTCCGGGGGACAACAGCAGCGTGTCGCGCTCGCGCGGGCACTTGCGCCTGCGCCCGAGCTCGTCCTACTCGACGAGCCGTGGTCGAACGTCGATCCGTACCTCCGCGAGACCTTGCGCGCGGAGGTCGCCGAGATCATCCGTCCGCTCGGCGTGACAGCGGTTCTCGTCACGCATGATCGAGAAGAGGCTTTCTCCCTGGCTGACCGAGTCGTGCTCATGCGTGACGGCGAGATCGTTCAGGACGGAACCGCCGAGGAGCTCTACTTCTCCCCCTCGTCACGCTGGGCCGCCGAGTTCGTGGGCGCCGCCAACGTGCTGACCGGCAACGTCGTCGATGGTCTCGTCGTTACGCCCATCGGCGCGTTCCCAGCAAACGGCGGCTCCGCAGACCTGAGGGCGCACGTACTCGTTCGCCCGGAGCTGCTCGAGCTCGAGCCCGACCCTGCGGGCACGGCCGAGGTCGTGGGGCGTGAGTTCCGCGGTCACGACGTCTTCTACCGCGTGCTCTTCGACGGGGTCGAGCTCGTGTCGCAGCGCCCGTCCACCGAGGTGGTCCCCCTCGGCTCGCGCGTCTCCATCAGGCTCCACGAGGGCCGCGTTCCCGTCGTCGACTGACGAGCCAAGCGCGGGTTGCGAAATCCCGATGTGTAAGGTCTGCCTTACACCGTGGCTGCGGTACGTCTTACAACAGGAGGAGAGAGGTGAAGCATCCGACTGGCGCCGCTCTTGCGGCGACGGTGGCGGCCCTCGCGGTCGCAGGTAGCGCGGCGACAGCTCCTAGGCAGACGTCATCCCTGACGATCTACTCGGGTCGCGACAAGGTACTCGTCGAGCCGGTGATGGAACGGTTCACGAAGGAAACCGGAATCGCGCTCAACGTGCGCTACGCCTCGTCCACGGTGCTGGCAACAGCGCTCGTAGAGGAAGGTGGAGACAGTCCGGCCGACGTCTTCTGGGCGACCGAGCCTGGGACACTCGGCCTCGTCTCCGCTCGCGGTCTGCTGAAGCGCCTCCCACAGGGGACGGTCGGCAAGGTACCGTCGAGGTTCGCGACGCCGAGCCGGCGATGGGTGGGGACGAGTGCGCGCTCGCGGGTGCTCGTCTACAACACGCAGGAGCTGACGACGGCGCAGCTGCCGACGTCGATCTGGGGACTGACGAATCCGCGCTGGAAGGGGAAGATCGGCCTTGCGCCGACGAACGGCTCGTTCCAGGCATTCCTAGGCGCAGCGATCCATCTGCAAGGCGAAGACCGCATGCGCGACTGGCTGCGCGGGCTGAAGGACAACGACGTCAAGTTCTTCCCGAACAACACGACGACTGTCCAAGCCGTCGGGCGCGGTGACGTTCTCGCAGGCCTCGTGAACCACTACTACCTCTACAACCTGCTCGCGGACAACCCCAACCTGCCTGTGCGGAACCACTGGTTCCGGGCCGGCGACCCGGGATCGCTCGTTCTCGCTGCGGGCGTCGGGATCGTTTCCGCCACCGGGAAGGCCGCCGCAGCGCAGCGGTTCGTGGACTTCCTCCACTCGAAGTGGGCGCAGCGATTCATCGCCCGCGGCCCAGGTGCAGCTGAGTACCCACTGATCAAAGGCGTCGCTCCTCGGCCGGGACTTCCCGCGCTCAAGGACCTCAAGGGGCCAAAGTACAACCTCGGCCGGCTGGCAGCCGACCTTCCCGACGCCATTCGGCTCCTCCTCGAGGTGGGCTTCATCAAGTGATCATGAGAGCGGCGGCTTCGGTCTCGGCGCCCGGCCGCCGCTCTCCATTCCTCCTCGTCGTCGCCGCGGCGCTGGTAGGTGCCGCGGCCATGCTTCCCCTCGCGTACCTCGTCCTGAGGGCGCTCTCGGCCGACGCCGACGCACGCGCACTCGTCCCGCTCGAGACCGCAGTCGAGCTCGTGGTCGATACCGCAATGCTGTCCGTCGGTGTCGTCGCAGCAGCCCTCGCCGTGGGCGTTCCGCTCGCCTGGCTCGTGGTGAGAACCGACCTACCAGGCCGACGCCTGTGGGGGCTCGCCGCGGCGCTCCCACTCGTGATCCCGAGCTTCGTAGCCGCTCTCGCACTCCTCGGGGCGCTCGCGCCTCGCGGACTGCTCCAGGAGCTTCTCGAGCCGCTCGGCGTCGAGACACTTCCCGAGATCGCCGGGTACTGGGGTGCTCTGATGGCATTGACCCTCTCCACCTATCCGTACGTCTTCCTGCTCGTCGCGGCGGGCCTGCGCAGCGCGGATCCATCGATCGAGGACGCGGCGCGAAGTCTCGGCAAGGGTCGGGCCGCAGTGTTCTTCCGGGTTACGCTCCCCTCGGTCCGACCCGCAATTGCGGCGGCGTCGCTCCTCGTCGCGCTCTACGTGCTGTCGGACTTTGGGGCCGTGTCGCTCATGGGCTACTCGACGCTCACGACGGGTATCTACGTCCGATACGAGTCGCTGTTGGCGCTCGACGCGGCCGCGATCCTCGCACTCGTCCTCGTCGCCCTCGCGGTCGTCGTCGTCCTCTTAGCCGCGCGCTGGCGTCTGCGTGGAGCCAGCTATCGGAGCTCACCCGGAGCCGGGCGCTCTGTTGAGATCGTCCGGCTCGGTCGGTGGCGTTGGCCGGCGCTCGCGTTTTGCGGGATCGTCATCGGCTTCTTTCTCGTCCTGCCAATGAGTGTGCTCCTCTGGTGGTCGGCGACGGCAGACCCCATCAGCGGACGTGCCGAGATCGCTTGGGACGCGGCGCGCAACTCTGCACTCGCAGCAGGGGTGGCTGCGGCGATCTGCGTCGTGGTCGTGCTTCCCGCTGCGCTGCTGGCGTGGCGGTATCCCTCACCGCTGTCTCGCTCGCTCGAGCGCTTGACGCTCTTTCCGAGCGCGCTCCCGGGAATCGCGGTTGCGCTCGCACTTGTCTTCTTCGGCGCGCGGGCCGGCGGTTTCCTGTACCAGAGCCTCGCGCTTCTGCTCTTCGCGTACGTCCTGCGCTTCATGCCGTACGCGCTGGCTTCGACGCGCGCCTCTCTCGACGCCGTCAACCCTCGCCTCGAGGAAGCCGCGAGGTCGCTTGGGCGAAAGCCGCTCGGAGCGACGACTGCCGTCGTGCTCCCTCTGGCTCGCTCAGGGATGCTCGCAGGCGCCGCACTGGTGTTCCTGAGCACGGTCAAGGAGTTGCCGGCGACGCTCCTCCTTCGGCCGATCGGATTCGAGACGCTTGCGACGGAGATTTGGCAGGGAACTGCCATCGGCGCCTACTCCGAGGTCGCGCCGTCTGCGCTCCTCCTGATCCTCATCGCCGCTCCACTCGTCTACGTCCTCACCTTGCAGAACGCCTGGGAACTTGGCGCGGCGGACTAGAGGCTTGATGCGAAATTGGGCGCGCCGTCGGGGGCGGTCACGACCAAGCTGGGCGCCAGACGTACGCGTCGTGCAGGCTCGGAGCCTGTGCGACGCGCACGGGTGGTGAGCCGGCGCCGTGTCGTGGCCGTCATCCGGCCCGCGTGAATTTCGCATCAAGCCTCTAGGATCCCGGCATGGCACAGTCGCACGGCCACTCGGTCGACGAGTACCTCGAGACGATCTACTTCCTCGCGTTCCCGATCGGGGAGTACCGCCCGTCGACCGGGTCGACTGCGATCGCGTCGCGCGTAGCCGAGATGCTCGGAGTCTCACGCGCCTCCGCCGGTGAGATGCTCAAGCGTCTCGAGGCCGACGGGCTCGTCGAGCGCGGCGAGCAGAAGGAGGCGATCCTGACGGACGTGGGGATCGAGCGGGCGAAGCGTGTGGTTCGCAAACACCGCATCATCGAGCGCTTCCTGACCGACTTCATGGGCTACACGGCCGCCGAGTCGCACGTGCACGCCGATGAGCTTGGTGACACGTTCACCGACGAGATGATCGAGCGGATCAACGAACGCCTTGGCCACCCGGACCGGTGCCCACATGGTTGGCCTGTCGAGCCCGAGGTCGAGCAGGCCGAAAACGCCGAGTTGGTTACCCTCGCCGACCTCGAGACCGGCCGGCCGGCCGAGATCGTGCGGCTCGCGGAGCACGACGGCGACCTCCTGCACTGGTTCTACGCCGAGGGGCTCGCCCCGGGCGCCCGGGTGGAGGTGCGCGCGGCGCAGCCCGCGGCGGGCCAGCTGACGGTCGCCGTCGAGGGCGCCGAGCGCGCGATCGCAGAGAAGGCGGCGCTCGGAATCTACGTCCGCGCGGCGTAGAACCTCCTTTACGGAACGCTCAAACAGCGCTTAGCGCTCGCTCATAGTGGGCTGCCACCATGTGCGCGCAAACGGGGGAAGCACGAAAGGAGACTGGGAGCACATGAAGATCAATCGTTACGCGGCGGCGGGGCTCGTGGGAGCTGGCGCACTCCTCATCGGCGGTGGCGTCGCTGTCGCCGGACCCGGCGACGGAGATCGCGGCGCACGCTGCGAGGACAGACTCGCCAAGGTTGCGGAAGAGCGCGGTGTGTCCGTCGAGCAGCTTCAGGCCGATATCAAGGCGAAGCTGCTTGCTCGCATCGACGCCGCCGAGAAAGCTGGTCGCATCTCGTCAGAGCGGGCGGCAAAGCTGAGAGAGCGGGTCTCGGAGGGCAACCTCTGCCAGGGCGCCCGCCACGCGAAGAAGCGGATCGCGGCACGCGGCATGATTAGGGCCGCTGCGGAGTTCCTCGGGCTCGACCGGGACGAGCTCCGCGAGCAGCTGCCCGGCAACTCGCTGGCCGGCCTCGCGGAAAAGCAGGGCAAGAGCGTCGACGCTCTCGAGGCGGCGATGGTCGCCCCGGCGAAGGAACGGCTCGCCAAGGCGGTCGCGAACGGCCGGATCTCGCAGGCTCGCGCCGACGAGATAACCGAGAAGCTCGAGATGCTTGCCGAGAAGCTCGCAGCCAAGACGTTCGAGAAGAAGTAGAGCTCTCGCATCTGAGCTCGTCGGGGCCCCGCGAGGGGCCTCGGCGTCGTTTCTTAGGCAACTCTTAGAGGACTCACATGCCGTTCTCAGGGGAGCGCGCTTTGATGGGGGACTCGCACTCCCTCTGATCGATTGCCCTCCACCCGAAGGCCCGCACCGCGGGTCTTCGGCGTCTCTCCTTGGCTCTCCCTCAGGAAACGGCCGACTCCGACAGAAGGCCAGCGGCTGCGCGCAGCGCATCCGCCTTGTCCATGCGCTCCCAGGTGAAGTCCCGGTCGTCACGACCGAAGTGGCCGTACGCTGCCGTCTTCGCGTAGATCGGGCGACGAAGGTCGAGGTCGCGAATGATCGCACCGGGCCGAAGGTCGAAGTGCTCGGAGATGAGCTGTTCGATGGTCGCGAGCGGCAAGGTCTCCGTTCCGAAGCACTCGACGTTGACGCTCATGGGGCAGCGATCGGCCAAGCCGGCGGCAACGACGTTCTTGGCGACATGGCGCGCTGCATACGCGGCTGAGCGATCGACCTTGGTCGGATCCTTGCCCGAGAACGCGCCACCACCGTGGGGGGCCGCCCCGCCGTACGTGTCCACGACGATCTTGCGCCCGGTCAAGCCGGTGTCGCCCATCGGGCCGCCGATGACGAACTTCCCGGTGGGGTTCACGTACAGGAAGTCCTTCTCCCCTAGCCGATGCGGATCGAAGAGCTCACGAAAGTCCGCGTGGAGGATCGGCTCGACGACGTGCTCGAGCAGGTCTGGCTTCAGTAGCGTCTCGACATCGAGACCGTCCCGATGCTGGGTCGAGATCAGCACGCGCTCGATCTCGACAGGGCGTTGAATCCCGTGCTCGTCCACCTCGTAGCGCACCGTCACCTGCGACTTGCCGTCGGGCCTGAGATAGGGGAGCACGTTCGCCTTTCGCACCTCGGCCAGACGCTTCGTGAGCCGGTGCGCGATCAGGATCGGGAGCGGCATGAGCTCGCTCGTCTCGCGCGTCGCGTAGCCGAACATCATCCC
>JAERMP010000022.1 GCA_016844515.1 Thermoleophilia bacterium
ACTTCTCCGGGTCGCCCATCGCCGCGACCTCCTCGAGCATCGGCTTCACATACGCCGGCGCGCCGCCGTGGAGCGGCCCGGAGAGAGCGCCCACCGCCGACGAGAGGGCAGCGCCGCAGTCGGCCCCAGTCGACGCTGCGATGCGCGCGGCGAACGTCGAGGCGTTCAGTCCGTGCTCAGCGGTGCAAATCCAATAGGTGTCGACAGCTTTGACGGCCTTCGGGTCGGCCTCACCGCGCCACTGGAGAAGGAACTTCTCCGCGGCCGTCTCTCCCCGCGCAACGACGGCGGCCGGAACTTCGTCAGTGTTCCCATCGGCGATCCGCGCGGAGCGCGCAACGATGCCCATCATCTGGGCCGAGAGCCGGCCAAGATCCTCACGCGCCTGCTCGTCTGAGATCTCGTTCAGCTTGCCAAGCTTCCACACACCCGAGAGGCGCGCGGTCTCGGCCTGGAGGTCGGACGGTGCGTTCCCAGTCAAACGCGCCGGTTCGTACGGCTCCGGTTCGGGCATCGCCGAGTCGAGGTCGTCATCGACGAGAAGGCCCCAGACACGCTCGTACGGGTAGTGGCCGACGAGCTCGACGATGTCGATGCCCCGGTAGCGCAGCTGGCCACCCTCGCGATCGGGCTCCGCGATCTCGGTCTCGACCGCGACGACGCCCTCGAGCCCCGGCTTGAAGTCCGCTACGTCGCTCATCTGGCAGGGACGCTACCTGACCTGAAATGAGGCGCGCCCGCTGAGCCGTCGACCACATCGCGACCGCGAAGCGGTCGCCTTCAGGTGTCTCGCGATCGAGATTCGCGCGAGCGAATCTCGATCTGCGGATGAGTCCAGCTACGATCGGCCGCGCAGATGGGCCACCGCGTCACCCTCATCCCCGGCGACGGGACGGGCCCAGAGCTCACCGAAGCCACCCGACGAGTGCTCGAGGCGACAGGCGTCTCGCTCGAATGGGACGTGCGTCACGCCGGCGTGGACGTCATGGAGAAGGCGGGCACGCCGCTCCCGCAGGACACGCTCGACTCGGTCCGGCAAAACGGTGTCGCGTTGAAGGGGCCGATCACGACGCCGATCGGTACCGGGTTTCGCTCCGTCAACGTCGCGCTCCGTCACGAGCTCGAGCTCTACGCCTGCCTGCGCCCGTGTAAGACATACGCAGGCGTGCGAACGCGCTACGAAGACGTCGACCTCGTGATCGTGCGCGAGAACACGGAGGACCTCTACACGGGGATCGAGTACGAGGCTGGCAGCGAGGCCGCGGAGAAGGTCATCGCCTCGCTGAACGCGCTCCAGTCGAAGCAGATCGCGCCCGGGTCCGGCATCTCGGTGAAGCACATCAGCGCAGGTGCCTCCGAGCGGATCATCCGCTTCGCGTTCGAGTACGCGCGCTCGCATGGGCGTCGGCAGGTCGCCGGGGTCACGAAAGCGAACATCATGAAGTTCACGGACGGGCTCTTCCTCACTGTCTTTCGCGAGGTGGCGAAGGACTACCCGGACATCGAGGCGCGCGAGGCGCTCGTCGACGCGCTCTGCATGCAACTCGTGCAGCGCCCTGAGGAGTTCGACGTGCTCGTGCTCCCGAACCTGTACGGCGACATCATCAGCGACCTCACCGCGGGTCTCGTCGGCGGGCTCGGCGTCGCTCCCGGCGCGAACATCGGCGCGCACGCGGCCGTCTTCGAGGCTACACATGGCTCCGCGCCGAAGTACAAGGGTCTCGACAAGGTCAATCCGACGGCGATGATCCTCTCCGGAAAGCTGATGCTCGACCACCTTGGAGAGCACGAAGCGGCAGAAAGACTGGAGAGCGCGGTCGCCGCAGTCATCGTCGAAGGAGCGCGAGTGACGTACGACCTGAAGCCGTCGCGGGACGACCCGAGCGCCGTCGGAACCTCCGAGTTCGCGGACGCGATCATCGAGAAACTCAACCAGCGGGACTGAAACCAAACGAAAGCGAGTACAGAGATGCGAAAGAAAGTGACGGTCGTCGGCGCTGGAAACGTAGGCGCGACCTGCGCGCAGGAGCTCGCGCGGCGCGACTACGCCGACGTCGTGCTCGTCGACATCATTCCCAACTACCCGCAGGGCAAGGCGCTCGACATGAATCAGGCAGGCGCGGTGCTCGGATACGAGCCGACGATCACGGGCTCGAACGGCTACGAGGAGTCCGCCGACTCGGACGTCGTCGTCATCACCGCCGGGAAGCCCCGCTCGCCCGGAATGAGCCGGGACGACCTCGTGACGACGAACGAGGCGATCGTCACGGCAGTCACGAAGGAGGCCGTGCGCCATTCTCCGAAGGCGATCCTGGTCGTCGTCTCCAACCCGCTCGACGCCATGTGCCACGTCGCGAAAGCGGTGTCGAGGTTTCGGAAGAACCGGGTCGTCGGCATGGCGGGCATCCTGGACACGGCTCGCTTCGCGGCGTTCATCTCGCAGGAGCTCGACGTCTCGGTCAAGGACGTCACCGCGGTCGTTCTCGGAGGCCATGGCGACCAGATGGTTCCCGTCGTCTCCGCCACGAACGTCGGCGGGATTCCGCTCGCGGAGCTCATGCCGAAGACCCGGATCCGGAAGCTCGTCGATCGCACTCGCTTCGGCGGCGGCGAGCTCGTGAGCCTTCTCGGCACATCGGCCTGGTATGCGCCGGGCGCCGCAGCCGCCCAGATGGTCGACTCGATCTGCCTCGACGAGAAGCGCGTGCTTCCCTGCACCGCGTACCTCGAGGGCGAGTACGGAATCGAGGGCCTCTACATGGGTGTTCCGGCGAAGCTGGGTGCCGCAGGTGTGGAGGACATCGTCAAGCTGCGACTCACGCCCGAGGAGAAGAAGATGTTGCGCGCCTCCGCCGCGACCGTCCGCGACGTGGTCTCCGTCCTACGGAGGTCGTAGGGGCGAGGCTTGCCTCGCCTTCTCGTCATGGATCTCAATCTCGCCGGCAGAACGGCAATCGTCTGCGGAGCGTCCGCGGGGATCGGCCTCGGGATAGCCGAATCGCTCGCCGGCGAGGGCGCCGACGTGGTCATGTTCGCGCGGCGTCGAGAGCTCCTCGAGCGCGAGGCCGAGCGTCTCGGCGGGCTTGCAGTAGTAGGAGACGTGACAAGCGCAGACGACCTCGAGCGACTCGTTCGAACGACGGTGGAGACGTTCGGCGGGATCGACATCGTCGTGAACAACTCCGGCGGGCCGCCGCGAACCACGGCCGCGGAGCTCACCGCGGAGCAAGTCGCGACCGCTGCGCAGCTCCTCCTCGGCTCGGTCGTCCGCCTGACCGGGCTCTGCCTCCCCTACCTCGAGCAGAGCCCCTGTGGCCGCATCGTGAACGTCACCTCGAGCACCGTCCGAGAGCCGATCGACAACCTCGCCCTCTCGAACGCACTCCGGCCGGGGGTGATCGGGTGGGCGAAGTCGCTGGCCCGCGAGCTCGGGCCGAAGGGCATTACGGTGAACTCGATCGCGCCCGGGCGGATCGACACCGACCGCATCCGCGAGGTCTACCCGGACGGCCCGACCGAGGCCGACCTCCAGACGATTCCACTTCGCAGGCTGGGAACCACCCAGGAGATCGGCGACGTCGCAGCGTTCCTCTGTTCGGAGCGTGCCGCCTACATCAGTGGCGCCGTGATCCTCGTCGATGGCGGCCTCACACGCGGGCTCTAGGCGAAGCGACCGCATGAAGCGCTTCTCGATCGTCGCCCTCGTGCTCGGGGCACTAGGGCTCGCGGCAGCAATCGTGCTCTGGACGCTCCCCGGCGACGAGTTCATTCTCACACCGGACAAGGCAAAGCCGCTGGCGGGCCGCGTCGTCGTCGAGGGAAGCCGGCCATCCGGCGACGGCGACGTCTACTACGTCGACCTCTATGTTCGGCGAGCTCGCATTCTCGAGGAGCTGCTGCCATTCACCCGCCCGGAGGGCTCGACCGTCCTTCCTGAGCGCGCGCTCCTGCCGCCTGGCACGACAGACGAGGAACGAGACCGCCAGAACGCAGCCGACATGGAGCGGTCCGAGCAGATCGCCTCGGTCGTCGCGCTGCGTGCGCTCGGATACGACGTCGTCGCCACTCCGCGGGGGGCGCTCGTGATCGGTGTTGCGTCGGACGTTCCCGCCGCGGCGAAGATCGATGCGGGCGACGTCATCGTCGCGGTCGACGGCGTCCCCGTACGCACGCCGACGGATCTGCGTCGTGAGATCGGACGTCGCGAGCCGGGGGACGACGTCAGGCTGACGGTTCGCCGCGGTGGGAAAGCGCTCGATCTGACGGTGCGTACGATTCCGAGCCCGACCGAGCCGGACAGGCCCATCGTCGGCATCACGGTTGACCAGGCCGCGGACATCGAGCTTCCGTTCGATGTCGACATCGACCTCGGTCGGGTCGGCGGCCCGTCAGCGGGTCTTCCCTTCGCTCTCGAGATCGCGCGCAAGCTCGGACGCGACGTCACTCACGGATGCAAGATCGCGGCGACTGGCGAGCTGGCTCTCGACGGGACGGTCCTGCCCGTTGGGGGGATCAAGCAGAAGACGATCGGAGCGCGCCGCGCGGATGTGGATTTCTTCGTCGTGCCGGCAGGCCGAAACGCCGAGGGAGCGCAGGAGCATGCGGACGGGCTCACTGTCATCCCTGTTGAGAGTTTTCAACAGGCGTTGCGAGCACTGACAACGTCAGACGCAAAGTGCTGATTTTGCAGGTAATTCGTCCCTACTGACAACAGGCGCAATTTGCGGCTGTTTCATCCCTGAGGGGGTTGTCTCCCCCGGACCTGGTCGCAAGAATGCTGGCTGGTCGGCGAGGGGCGACCTCGAAAAAACATGGCGGCGAAGAAGAGAACAGAGATCACCTGCGACGCGTGCTACTTCCGTCGCGAGGGTCTGTGTGCGCTCGCGGGCAACGTTCCGTGCCCCACATTCCGGGCGGCGACGGCGGGCTCGCTGACTCCGCCGTGCCAGCCTCGGCTCATCCCGCGGCCACTTTCCCCGGTCGCGGTCAGCCACGCCGCATAGGATCCACGCGTGGAAGGGCAACGTCCCGCGGAAGAGCACAGGAAGCGCAAGACGCCGTGGCCGCTGATCCTCTTCGGCGTGCTCGGTGTCTATGTCGTGTTGATCGCGCTGCTCAACAGCGACGAGGTCAAGGTCGACTTCGTCTTCTTTTCGGCCCAGATCCGCCTCCTCTTCCTGATCCTCCTCTGCCTCGGAGTCGGGTTCGGCGCTGGGTGGGTCTTCGAGAAGATGCGCGCGCGTCGCAAGCGGGCTGCGTAAGGAACGTAGGGGCCGGGCATGCCCGGCCGGGCGAGACATGCCTCGCCCCTATAGGAGACCTGCGAGAACCGCGATGCCCTCCGCGATCCGCTCCGGCGTCTCGTAGCTAAACGCCAGCCGGGCCGAGGTGAGCCCGAGGCCCGAGCCAGACGGGAAGAAGTCCTCGCCGGGCACGAATGCAACGCCCTCGGACTCGGCGCGAGCAACGAGCTCGGCCGTTGCTATTCCATTCGGCAGCTCGAGCCAAAGGAAGTAGCCGCCCTCCGGCCGACTCCACGACGACCCCGCCGGGAAGCTCCGCTCGAGAGCGCTCATCATCGCGTTGCGTCGCGCGAGCAACTCAGCGCACACGCGCACGAGGTTCGGCTCGAAATGGCCGCGCTCGATGAACTCCGAGATAGTCGCCTGCGTGAGGAACGGAGGCGAGATGTAGGTCGAGACCGCGCGTGCCTCGAACGCGGCTGCGGTGTCGGCGGGGAGCACGAAGTACCCGACGCGGAGGCCGGGCGCCACGGTTTTCGAGAACGAGGAAGTGTGCGTCACGAGCTCACCGCCCTCGACCTCACGGAGGCTCGGGGGAGCCTCGCCTTCGTAGCGCACGAGGCCATAGGGGTCGTCCTCCAAAACCGCGAGACCGTGGGTCACCGCGATCTTGACGATTCGCAGTCGACGTTCGGTCGAGAGTGATCGGCCGCTCGGATTCTGAAACGTCGGAATGGTATAGAGGAAGGAGGGCGGGTCGGATCGACTGTGCAGCTCAGCCTCGAGCGCGTCCGGGTCGAGCCCTTCCTCGTCCATCCGAAGCGCGACGATCTCGGCGCCCTCGCGAGCGAGGATCTTCAACGGTCGGTCGTAGCTTGGTGCTTCGACGAGAACCCGACCAGGCCGGCGCGCGAGCTGTTCGGCAACGTAGAAGGCGAATCCCTGAAGCCCGCCAACCGTCAGGACGACCCGACCTGATTCGACTCCATGGCGTTCGGCCACCCATTCCCGCAGTGGCGCATATCCCCCACCCGAGCCGTAGGCGAAGACCTTCGCGCCCTCGCGCTGCGCGACCGCGTAGGCGCACTCGGCGAGCCCTGCGGCCGGAATCAACTCGAGCGACGGCGCTCCGCGGGCAAACGAGATCGGCGGCTCGAACATCTTCGCGAGGGTATCCGTACGAGTGGGCGCGAGCGAAGCTAGGCGGCGGCGAGCTCGGCGACGAGCTGGGCGGTCTCGGTCGGCGTCGTGCCGACACGGATGCCTTTCGCCTCGAGCGCTTCCTTCTTGGCCTGCGCCGTTCCCGCCGAGCCCGAGATGATCGCCCCCGCGTGTCCCATCGTCTTCCCGGGCGGAGCGGTGAAGCCCGCGATGTAGGAGACGACCGGCTTCGACATCTCCGACTCGATGAACGCGGCGGCCTTCTCCTCCTCGTCCCCGCCGATCTCGCCGACCATGACGACCTGCTCGGTCTGCGCATCGGCTTCGAACAGCGCCAGTATCTCGAGGAAGGAGGAGCCCACGATCGGGTCTCCGCCGATCCCGACGATCGTCGAGTTCCCGAGCCCGAGCTGGGTCAGCTCGTGACCGATCTGGTACGTGAGCGTTCCGGAGCGCGAAACGAGGCCGATGGAGCCCTCGCGGAAGATCTCGGCCGGGATGATCCCCACGTTGGCCTTGCCCGGCGACAGGGCCCCTGGGCAGTTCGGGCCGATGAGCGTGACGCCGCGACCCCGAATGTAGGCGTGGATTCGCAGCATCTCGTGGGCGGGAACTCCTTCGGTGATGCAGATGACGGTCTCGATGCCAGCAGCAACCGCCTCGTACATCGCATCCGCAGCGAACGGCGCGGGGACGAAGACCATCGCCGTGTTCGCATCGGTCTCCGCAACTGCCGAGGCCACGGTGTCGAAGACCGGGATGCCCTCGACGTCCTGGCCTCCTTTGCCGGGAGTGACCCCCGCGACGACGTTCGTCCCGTGAGAGCGGTTCCGCAAGCCGTGAAAGCGGCCCTCGGAACCCGTTAGCCCTTGAACGACGAGGCGGGTTTCCGTGTCGACCAGGATCGCCATCAGGCCGCCAGCTCCACTGCCCGCCGCGCTCCCTCGAGCATCGTCGCCTCGGCATGGAGGTTGGGAAGCGCAGCCTCCGTCAGGATGCGTCGGCCATCCTCAGCGTTCGTCCCGTCGAGGCGAACGACGATCGGGTACGCGATTCCCATCTGCTCGACCGCCTGGAGGATCCCGCGCGCGACCTCGTCGCAGCGCGTGATCCCGCCGAAGATGTTGAAGAAGATCGTGCGTACCTGGGGATCACGCGTGATCACCTCGAGGGCGTCGACGACTCCCTGGGCGTCACCCCCACCCCCGAGATCGCAGAAGTTCGCCGGCGTACCCCCGACGAAGGTCACGACGTCGACCGTCGACATCGTCAGCCCGGCACCGTTCCCGAGAACGCCGACGTCACCGTCGAGCTTTACGTACGTCACGCCCTTCTCCCGCGCGAGCGCCTCGAGCGGATCAGCCGCTCCGATGTCTCGCATCTCCGCGATGTCCGCGTGGCGGAAGAGCGCGTTGTCGTCGATCGTGAACTTCGAGTCGAGCGCGCGCACCTCTCCCTCGGGAGTGACGATCAGCGGATTGATCTCGCAGAGCATCGCCTCGCAACCCACGAACACCTCGTAGAGCTTCCCCACGATCGACGCGATCTGCTTTTGCTCCCCTGGATCGCTGACTGCGCCGTCGTAGACGAGCTGTCTCCCGTGCCATGGGTGGCAGCCCTCGAGCGGATCCACGTGGAGCCGCACCAGCGCGTCCGGGTTCGTCGCCGCGACCTCTTCGATGTCGATGCCGCCCTGCGTGGTGAACATGAAGAGCGGCTTCTTGGCGCTCCGATCGAAGGTGAGCGAGAGGTAGTACTCGCGCTCGATGTCCGAGGCCCGCTCGATCCACACTTTCGTGACCGTATGGCCCCGGATGTCCATCCCGAGGATGTCGGCGGCGCGAGCCTCAGCGTCGGCAGGGCTCTCGGCGAGCTTGATGCCTCCGGCCTTGCCCCGTCCCCCGGTCAGCACCTGCGCCTTGACCACGACGGAGGTTCCGAGCTCTTCGGCGGCAGCGCGTGCCTCTTTGGTCGTCGTCGCCAACCGCCCCTCGGACGTCGGAATCCCGTAGCGGCGAAAGAGCTCCTTCCCCTGGTACTCGTAAAGGTCCAAAGCGCGGGCGAGTCTATCCGGCCCGTAGCGACCGGGGGTCGGCAGCGCCGTGTGCGAGCATGCCCGCGAGGTGAGCCGTACCACGATCATCGTCCTCATCGTCCTCGGGGCCACCCTGGCGGGCTTCGCGCTCGCATCGAACGCGTCGAGGCTGGGGGAAAGCGAGGACGCACCCGCGGTGAGCGTCGCGGCCGGCCCCCAGGAGAAGGATCTCGAATGGCGCGAGACGTACGGACCGCCCGGCGAGCAGCTCGTCTTCACGGTGGACTCGCTGGCGGTCACGCAAACGGGCTGGCGCGCAAGGATCGGGGTCGAGAATGCATCGTCGGTGGCCTGGGAGCTGGACCCGGGCGCAACGCCGGACGGAACCTTCGGGCTCCAACTCTTCTCCACGGGAGAGCCCGACGAGCTCGAGGACCGCAACAAGGACCGCACGCTTCCCGCCGTTCGAGCCGCAACGCTGTACGAGCCCGAGCTCCCGACGATCCTCGAGCCAAAGGCGTCCTGGGAAGGCGAGATGTCTGCCAGCGGCGCGCTCGTCGCCGACAGCTGGGTACGGGTGGTGTTCGGGACGCTCATCGCAGTCGGCAAGCCTCCGGACGAGCTGGAGGAGATCCTCGTCTGGATCACCGACAACACCTATCGCCTGCGCGCCTGACGCGCGCGCGACGCGCCCGTCAAACGAACTGCGCGGTGAAGACCTTCTGAGGCTCCGGGTCGACACCACAGCTGGCCGCCACGCTCGGCCCGACGACCTCGTCGACTGTCGCGGCGTGCTCCGAGCCGTGCCGGCCTCGGAACCGAACCAGCGGGCCCTCGACCGCCGTGAGAGTTAGATCGGCAGCGCCTTCCAGCTCGAGCGTCTCCCGGACGACGCGCTCGGCCGCCTGCGCCGCAGGCGTGTAACACGTTCGGCCGCGATAGCGATCGAGCTCGATCCGGCCCGACAGCGCCCGGGCGACGACGAGCGGCGCCTCGTCGGGCTCGACCCGGCCGAACTGGAGTCCCGCGGGAAGCACGAGGACGTTCGCAGCGAAGCGGTGCCCACCCTGGTGCGACGAGATCCAGAGCTCGTCGTTGCCGTCCAGCCTCGCGGCAAGCGCGCTGTAGACCGCCACGCCAAGGAGCGCGCAGCACGCGTCGCGGGTTCCGTGACCGCACACGAGAACGAGCTGCTGATCGGTCCGGTCGCCGTCGCGCTCGAAATCGACGCGGGCGATATCACCAGGATTCTCGAGCTCGATCCGCCTCACGTCGGTGGTCGACTCAGAAGCATGGACCACGAAAGCGAGCGACCGGATTGCCGCTCGTCCTGGTCGCCTCATGAAGAGGAGTCGCGAGCTGGGTGTCCGCGCGAGCCACGCCGTCACGGCCTCCTGCGCGGGCGGGAGCAGCGCTCCGTCGGCGGAGACGTCTCGCGGCCAGCTCCCGGGCACCTCGACGAGGAGCCAATGCTCGGCCGTCGTTGCGGTCGCCGCAAGTGACTCGCCGGCATCCAGGGACATCTCTGAGCAGCGCCCGCTAGTCACGGGCTCGTCACCATGCAGATGAGCTGGCCGTCCGAGACTTGCTGGCCAGCGGCCACACCGAGCCCCGAGACGATGCCGTCGCGGTGGGCGACGATCTCGTTCTCCATCTTCATCGCCTCGACGACACAGATCAGACCGCCGGTGAGAATCGCATCCCCGTCCGCGACGTTCACGGCGAGCACTGTCCCCTGCATCGGGCTCAGAACGGCTCCGGTCTCAGAGCCGATCAGCCCTTTGCTCCGCTCGCGGTGCCGACGGGCTAGCCCCGCCCAAGGTGGCTCCGCCGTATGCAGGCGAACCTCGTGCCGCCGGCCGTCGAGCTCGACGGCGACGAGCCGCTCCCGCGTGCCATCACGAACGCCGCCCGAGAACGACGATACGCCGGCTTGCTCATGAGACATCTGATCGAGCTCCTGCGCCCGCTGCGCAAGCTCCTCGGACTCCACGATGCCCCTGCACCCTTCGCCGGCAATGAAGCAATCAGTCCTGAGGAGCGCCCGATGGAAGCCGAGAAGCGTCGGGGGCCCTTCGATCACGAACTCGTCGAGCGCGCGCAACATCCGGTGTCGCGCTCGCTCCCGGTCGACGTCGTGAACGATGAGCTTCGCGATCAGCGGGTCGTACAAGTCCGAGATCTCGTCTCCAGCGCCAACGCCCGAGTCCACGCGGACGCCGATTCCCGCTGGCTCCCGGTAGGCAGTAATCCGCCCGGGGGACGGCAGGAACCCACGCGCGACGTCCTCGGCGTTGATCCGACACTCGATCGCGTGCCCTCGCAGGACCACGTCGTCCTGGGCGAGCGAGATCGGCTGCCCCGCCGCGATGAGGATCTGCTCGCGGACGATGTCGATCCCCGTGACGGCCTCGGTCACGGTGTGCTCGACCTGCACGCGGGTGTTCATCTCGAGGAAGTAGTACGACCCATCGGGAGTGAGCAGGCCCTCGATCGTTCCCGCAGATCGGTATCCGACCGCGCGGGCCGCGTCGACCGCGATCTTCCCGATCCTGGCGCGGAGGGCGTCGCCGACAGCTGGAGACGGCGTCTCCTCGACGAGCTTTTGATGCCGGCGCTGGATCGTGCAGTCGCGCTCGCCTAGGTGAATGACGTTGCCGTGATCGTCGGCGAGAACCTGCACCTCGACGTGGCGGGGATCGTCGAGGTAGCGCTCGACGTAGACCGCCGGATCGGCGAAATACGCCTCGCCCTCGCGCCGCGCCGTGTCGTACGCGCGCTCGATCTCCTCTTCGGATCTGGCGATCTTGAGCCCTTTGCCTCCGCCGCCAGCGGAGGCCTTGATCGCAACGGGGAACCCGATCTCGAGAGCGGCGGCAAGCGCGTCACCCACGGTCTCCGCAGGCTGCGTTGTGCCGGGAATGATCGGGACGCCGGCCGATTGCATGCGCTCGCGCGCGGCGATCTTCGACCCCATGGCCTCGATCGCGTCCGGTGGCGGACCGATCCAAACGAGTCCGGCGTCCCCGACCTGGCGCGCGAAGGCGGCGTTCTCGGCGAGGAAGCCGTAGCCGGGATGGATCGCCTCGGCTCCGGCCCGCAGCGCTACCTCGACGATGCGATCGCCGCGGAGGTAGGACTCCGCCGCCGGGCCGGGACCGACGAGGTAGGCCTCATCCGCACCGAGAACGTGGAGCCCGCCGCGATCAACTTCCGAGTAGACGGCGACTGTCGCGATCCCGAGCTCACGCAGAGTCCGGAAGATCCGCACGGCGATCTCGCCGCGATTGGCAACGACGACTTTGGTGAATGTCGGCACGGGACGCGTATTCTCTCCAACGGTGAGCCTCCCAGATCAGCTCACGGTCGCCCGGGTCGCCGCAGTCCCGATCGTGGTGCTCCTCTTCGCCTGGGATTTCCCCAACCACGTGTACTGGGCGACCGCTGTGTTCGTCGTCGCGATGGCGACCGATCAGATCGACGGCTGGCTCGCCCGCCGCCGTGGAGTCAGCTCTCCGCTCGGGAAGCTCCTCGACCCCGTCGCGGACAAAGTCCTCGTTCTCGCGGCGCTCGTGATGCTGATCGGCGAGGGCGTTGCCCCCGCGTGGATGGTCGCGCTCATCGTGGTTCGCGAGATTCTCGTGTCCGGTCTCCGGTTGGCGGCCGTCGAACGTGGCGTCGTCCTCGGCGCCCGCGACCTGGGGAGACTCAAGACCTGGGCGCAAGCGCTTGCAGCCACGATCGCTGGGCTCGCGGCCGCCGGAGCGTGGAGCGACGACGTGGCCTGGTGGGCGCTTCTCGCCGCGCTCGTGGCAACGTGGGTGTCAGGTCTCGACTACGCGCGCGTCGCGCCGCGCGTGCTCCGCGGCGAGAACGCGTAAGACCTGCGCGCGGGCTCGGCATCCACCGCCTCGTGCGCGGCCGCGAGTCGCCACGCGCTCGAGTAGCCCGGCGGCGGCTCGTCGAGTCGGACTGCCGTCCGGGTAAGAGCCCGGCCGAGAACTCGTCTCTCTACCGCGGAGAGCGCAGGGACGGCCTCGATGTCCACACTCTCGAGCGTATCCGACCCAGGAGCTCCGGCACCCACCAGAGAACGAGACCAACAGCCAGTGCGACGGCGAGGTTGAGGCCGAACCCGATCGCCCCGACCGCGATCGCGAGAGACCACTCACGAGCACCGCGTAGATCTCTGAGCAGTCCGATGTGAAGGAGCCCGGCGGTGGCGAGCAAGCCTGCGAGAATCGAAAGCGGGAACGCCGTCAAGACGACGGCGAGCCCTGATCCAACGGAGAGGGCGACGACGAGGAGAGTGAGGCCCATAGCGAGCGGCGCCCTCCCGGTACGCGCGCCGAACGCGTAGTGCGCCGTGAGTCCTCCGGCGCCATGACAGACGGGCATACCGGCAATGGCGCCCGAGAAGACGTTCGCCGATCCGAGTGTCAGGGCGAGACGCCCTGGCGTGATCCTGCTCGCGCGAGCGCCGAAGTAGGTTCGTGCCGCGTCGGCTGGAGCAAGACACGAGTTCGCGAAGGTCAGTGGTAGTTGCGGGACAACGAGCGCCGTGAAAGCCGCAGCGAACGTCGCCGCCGAGAGCGATGGGAGCTCGAGCGCAGACGGACCGAACGACGGGACGCCACCGCTCTCGACGAGCATGACCACGACACCCGTCGTCACGAGCGCGAGAGCGATCGGCTTGCGGCGGAACACGAGCGCGAGCACAACGACGGCGGCCCCCAGCGGCACGGCCCACTCGGGCGCAAGCGCGTAGCTCTCGAACGACGACGGTGGATCCGACACGAGTCCCCAGGCAACCTTCAGGAAGAGCAGGCCAACGGTGAGCTGGACGCCGCGGATGAGCGCCCGGGGAAATGCTCGTCCGAGGTGGTCGATCAGGCGGGTGGCGCCGAGCGCGACGAAGATGCCGCCGATCATGAGTGCCGCGGCCGCGATCTCGTCCGCTCCCAGACCGCTCGCGATGGCGATGGCGCCGACGGCTTTGAGCGGCTGAACGGCGACCGGGAGCCGATAGATCAGCGCAACTGCGACGTAGAGCAATCCGGCCGGCAGAAGCACCGCGGTCGCCGACAGCCCGTTCTTGACGATAAGCGCAACCGCAATGGGGACGAGTACACCGAGATCCGCTACCGCCCCGGAAAGCTCTCGCTGCAGGCTCAGGCGTTGAGTCGGCGCCGTCACCTCTCGACCATGACCGACGTCGCCTTCACGACTCCCGCGGCGCTCATCCCCGGCGTGAGACCGAGCTGTTCTGCCGACTCGCGAGTGATGATCGCGACCACGCGGGCGGGCTCGGTCACGTCGATCTCGACCTGCGCGAGCAACCCTTCGACCGTCACCGCGCGAACGACGCCGCGAAACCGGTTCCGCGCGGAGAAGCGCTCGGACGTCTCTCCACCCTTGAGCCGCTCGACCTCCGCAGCCGGTACGACCCGACGGTTCGCCGAGTCCCTCTCGACGCGGATCTTCCCCGCCCGATCCCAGCGCCGGAGCGTGTCCAGCGAGATTCCGAGAGCTCGAGCCGCCTCGGCGGCCGAGAGGTTCTGCTTAGGCATTGCATAAGAACTATACGATTGAGCAGTGGTCGTCAAGGAGCTCGAAGATCCAGGCGCGTTCCTCGAGGCCACGGCTCCACTCCTCCTCGAGGACGAGGCGCGAAACAACCTCATCCTCGGAATCGCCGGCACGCTCGATCAACATCCGTCCGTCTACCGCGAGTTCCGCCTGTGGTCCGTCAACGACGCCAGCGGCGAGGTCATGGGCGCTGCGCTCCAGACACCGCCCTACAACCTCGTGCTCGGTCGACCTCGCGACGACGATGCGCTCGTGGCGCTCGCCAACGCCCTCTCAGCTCAAAGGGTCGAGCTGCCTGGAGTCACCGGTGCCGTCCCGGAGGTCGACGTCTTCTCCAAGAGCTGGGTGGCCCGAAACGGGATGGGTCGACAGCGTCGGGTCGCGCAGCGCATCTACCGCCTCACCGAGTTGCGCCCCGTGGTGCAGGCCCGAGGGCACGCCCGTACGGCCACCGACGCAGACCGGGAGCTACTCGTCGGGTGGGTCAACGCCTTCGTAGCCGAGGCCCTGCCTCAAGGCGCACCGGGTGGCGACGCCGAACGGACGGTCGACGCGCGACTGCGAACGGGCGCAGGTGGATTCACGATCTGGGAGGACGACGGTCCCGTGTCACTCGCCGGCTGGGGCGGTAGGACGCCGAACGGCGTTCGTATCGGCCCCGTCTATACACCTCCGGAGCATCGGCGGCACGGATACGGAAGCGCCGTAACCGCGGCTGTCACAGCAGCGCAGTTGGCTGCCGGCCGACAGTTCTGCTTCCTGTACACGGATCTCGCGAACCCGACGTCGAACAGGATCTATGTGGACATCGGATACGAGCCTGTTTGCGACGCGATCGACTACGCGTTCGACCTCGAGTAGCAACGCTTTTAGAGTTCCGCCATGGACGATCGCCTCCGCAGCCTCTGGGACTTCGACGATCTCGCAGCCACTGAGGACCGCCTGCGAGAGCAGCTCGTGCGCGAGACGACCGGCGAAGGTCGAGCCGAGGTGCTGACCCAACTCGCCCGCGTCCGAGGCCT
>JAERMP010000330.1 GCA_016844515.1 Thermoleophilia bacterium
GGCGTGCTCCTGAAGGAGAACGTCAAGGCGCGCTGGCTCGAAGCGATGGTGCGAGAGCGAGACGACATCGTCGCGCTCGACTCGTCGATCATCCTGCACCCCGCGGTCTGGGACGCGTCCGGGCACGTGACGGGGTTCGCCGATCCGCTCGTCGACTGCCGCTTCTGCAAGCGGCGTTACCGCGCCGACCAGCTCGGCGAGATGGAGTGTGGCGCCAAGCCAAGCAAGCATCCTGGCGAGACCGACAAGTGCGACCTCACCGAGCCGCGACAGTTCAACCTCATGTTTCAAACGCGGATCGGGCCGGTCGAGGAGACTGGTCTCGACACGTACCTTCGTCCGGAGACGGCGCAGGGCATCTTCATCAACTTCAAGAACGTCGCCCAGATCGCCCGACGCAAACCGCCTTTTGGCATTGCACAGATCGGCAAGGCGTTCCGCAACGAGATCACGCCTGGGAACTTCATCTTCCGCACGCTCGAATTCGAACTGATGGAAGTCGAGTACTTCGTCCCGCCCGCCGAGGCGCTCGAGTGGTATCGCTCCTGGATAGAAGAGCGGCTCAACTGGCACCTGCGCTTCGGGATCCGTGAGAGCCATCTCCGTGTTCGCGCCCACGAGGCCGACGAGCTTTCCCACTACTCATCCGCAACCAGCGACATCGAGTATCTCTTCCCCATTGGTTGGTCCGAGCTCGAGGGCATCGCGCACCGCGGCGACTTCGATCTGACCGCGCACACCGAGGCGTCGGGCACCAAACTGGAGTGGGTGGACGGCCAGGAGCGCTACACGCCCCACGTCGTCGAGCCCGCGCTCGGCGTGAATCGCTCGATGCTCGCTTTCATGGTCGACGCCTACGACGAGGAAGTCGTCGCCGATCGGGAGCGCACGGTGCTCCGCCTCCATCCACAACTGGCGCCGGTGAAGGTCGCCGTGCTTCCGCTGATCCCGCGCAACGACGAGATGGTCGGAAAGGCGCGGGCGCTCTACGAAGAGCTACGCCGCGCCGTCGTGGCCGAGTACGACGACTCGGGCCAGATCGGGCGCCGCTATCGCCGCACGATCGACGAGCAGACGCTCGAGGACGACACGGTAACCATCCGCGACCGCGACTCGCTCGCGCAGGAGCGGATCTCGATCTCGGGCGCGCGGGCGTTCCTGCTCGACAAGCTCGCCGAGGACTGGCAGACGCCCAAGCTGGACTGAACGCTCTGTGTGCTATAAGTAGCACATGGCGCTCACGATCGGTATCCGCGAGCTCAGGCAGAACGCGAGCCGCTACGTACGCCTCGTCGCGGAGCGTGGCGAGCCGATTCAGATAACCGATCGCGGACGACTGGTGGCGCTCCTCGGTCCCGTGCCGACCGGCAGCAGAATCGAGCAGTTGGCCGCAAGCGGACGGCTGCGTCGGGCCACGCGCTCGTGGAAGGATCTGGGTCCGCCACTAGAGCCCGCACCCGGGGCACCGCTACCGTCCGATGTCCTGGCCGCGATGCGTGACGACGAGCGCTGACGTGCAGTGTTACCTCGATGCATCCGCGCTCGTGAAGCTGGTCGTCAGAGAGCGCGAGTCCAAGGCACTCGAGAGCTGGCTCGGTGACAGCAGGGTAATCTCGTGCGCACTCGCTCGAACCGAAGTCGTTCGTGCGACGTCACCGAGTGGAGTCGATGCGATCGCTCGCGCACGTCGGCTGCTCGACCGCGTCGACCTGATCCAGCTCGACGACGAGCTGCTCGACCTCGCCGGTGAGCTCCAGGGTCCGCTTCGCAGTCTCGACGCGATCCACCTCGCCGCGGCACTCGAGCTCGGAGACGAGCTCGAGGCCGTTGTGACGTACGACGCGCAGATGAAGCGCGCAGCCGAGGCGCTCGAGCTTCCTGTCGCGGCGCCGGCCTAACGACGCCAGCGCTCGAGCGCCTTGTCGCCAGGCTCGGCGAAGCCGAACTTTCGGTAGAGGTCGTGCGCGTCGGACGTGTGGAGGAACCACTTCGTCTCGGCGAACGGCCCCTCATCGACGCTGAAGCGCACGAGCTCGACGCCAAGGCCGCGACCGCGATGCTCCTCGAGCACGTAGACGTCCGCGAGGTACGACTGCGCGTGACCGTCCGACAGGGTGCGCGTGAAGCCGATCTGGCGCCCGTCGTGGTAGAGGCCAACAACCCGCGCCGCGTTGTCGATCAGCTCGTCCTGTACTTCCCTCGGCCTTCCGCGCGCCCAGTAGGACTCCTCGCTCAGGTAACGGTGAACTGCCTCACGGTCGATCCGCGAGGCGTCGTCGTCGAGCTCGTACCCGCCGCCGAGATCGCGCTTCACGCAGTGAGGGTTCTCAGGCGGAAGCCGCCGTGGAACTCGTAAGACGCGACGACGACGGCCAGCGTGTCGCGTACAGCTCGCTCGCCGAGCCCGAGGCCGTGAGCGTCCGCCAGAGGGTTCCACAGAAGCGCATGAATGCCGCGGAAGCCCTCAGGCGAGAGGAACACCGTCTCTGTCGGCGCACAGGCGGAGCAGACGGCGCCACCGCCGCGCGCGAGATAGCCGACGAGCTCGTCGGTCGCGCCGCACTCCACGCAGCCTTCGAGGTGCGGGACGTACCCCGACAGCCACAGGAGCTTGAGCTGGAAGGCGAGCCCGAGCGGGTCTAGGGCAGCGCGCCCCGCCGAGCCGTCCGGGATGGCGTCCACCGCCGAAAGAAACCGCGTCAGCGCCTCGAAGGCGCGCTCGTTTCGCTCCTCTTCGACGAAGAGGCGGAGCATCGCCTCGGCGCCGACGAGCCCGACCGAGAGCCGATACGAGTCCTCGCGGGCCGGCCGATGCGCATCGACGAGCGAGACGCCCGTGATCGTGTAGAGCTCGCCCGAGCCATGGTGGAGCAGGAGCTCCGCGTGCGAGAACGGCTCGAGCCGCGCGCCGAACCGCGACTTCGTCTTGCGCACTCCTTTTGCGACGGCGCCGATGCGGCCGCGATCGAGCGTGTACAGGTGGAGGACGCGGTCTGCCTCGCCGAACCGGAACGACCGGAGCACCACGGCCTCCGTCTTGTAGGTCCGCCCCATGGATCCAGTGTAGGGAGGCCGGAAGCCGACCTACTGCCTGATCCCGGCCGTGATGAAGAGGGTGAACGAGTAAAGGAAATGCCCTTGGGCTATGGCGTCGTCGATCATCTGCTCCCACGCCTGCACCCGTTCTGCTTGGAGCAGCCCGCGTTCGTGGGCTGCCGCGGCCCAGTCTCGGAGGCCCATCGCGTTATCGAGGGCAGTCGGATCGCGGAGGACGACCGTTGCCGCTTCCACCACCACCTCTGCGAGCCCTGCTCGGATGAAGAGACCGCCCATC
>JAERMP010000331.1 GCA_016844515.1 Thermoleophilia bacterium
GACTACGAGTGACGCGACGATGAGGCCCACGGCGTTCGCGAGCAGCATCACGACGGTGCGGACGATCAAGCGGATCACGGTGGCCGAGAATACAGGACCCGCTCGGACGAGCGCCTAGGGTTTGGTCGCAATGGGTATCGAGAGACTGCTCGTGGCCAACCGCGGAGAGATCGCCGTCCGCGTGTTTCGCACGTGCCAGGAGCTAGGTATCGCATCGGTGGCCGTTTCCGCACCCGACGACATGGAGTCGCTCCACGCGCGTTCGGCTGACGCCATAGTCGAGATCGCGAGCTACCTCCAGTCAGAAGAGCACATTCGAGCGGCAAGAGCGGCTGGCGCGGACGCGATCCATCCGGGGTACGGCTTCCTCGCGGAGAGAGGTGACTTCGCCGAGGCGGTCGAAGCGGCCGGGTTGACGTGGATCGGGCCGCCGGCGGATGCGCTTCGACTCGGCGGCGACAAGCTCGCGGCCAAGCGAATCGCTCGAGCGGCGGGAGTTCCCGTGCTCCCCGACGGAGCACCTGACGAGATCGGCTTCCCCCTGCTCGTCAAGGCCGCGGCCGGCGGGGGAGGTCGCGGGATGCGCGTCGTTCGATCACAGGCCGAGCTCGAGGACGCGCTTGCGGCCGCCGAGCGGGAGGCCACGGGAGCGTTTGGCGACGGAACCCTCTACTGCGAGCGGTACCTCGAGCGGCCACGACATATCGAGGTGCAGCTGCTAGCGGACGCCCACGGAACGGTCGTGGCCGTCGGCGAACGCGACTGCTCCGTGCAGCGCCGGCATCAGAAGGTGCTCGAAGAGTCTCCGGCTCCCGCTCTAGCGGCCGGATTGCGCACAGAGCTGCTCGACGCTGCGGTCGCATTCGGGAAGGCAATCGGGTACCAAAACGCCGGAACGGTCGAGTTCGTCCTGGACGGAGACGAGTTCTTCTTCCTCGAGCTGAACGGACGGATCCAGGTCGAGCACCCCGTCACCGAAGCCGTCACGGGCCTCGATCTCATCGAGCGCCAGATCCGCATCGCCGAGGGCGAACGCCTTGCAACAACTTGTTACAAGGCCGAAGGGCACGCCGTCGAGGTTCGGCTTTATGCGGAAGATCCAGGGACATTCCTTCCGCAGGCCGGGCGCATCGAACGACTCCGACTGCCAAGTTACAAGTTGTTACAAGGCGCTCGAGGCGCCGTTCGCGTCGACGCGGGGGTCGAGGAGGGAGACGAGGTCGGTCTCTCGTACGACCCGCTGATCGCGAAGCTGATCGCTCACGGGAGCGATCGGCGCGGCGCACTGGATGCCCTCGCCGCCGCCCTCGACGAGACCGAGGTCGTCGGCATTACGACGAACCTCCCGTTCCTGCGCTGGCTCGTCTCGCATCCGGTCGTGAGCGAGGGCGAGGCCACGACCGCGTTCCTCACCGAGCATCCGCCACTGTCACCAATCCCGCTCCGCGCGGCACCCGCTCCCTGGCGCACTCCTTGGCGGCTGAACCTCCCCTCGCCGCCGCTGACGGCGCCGCCCGACGTCGATCTCGAGTCGCACCGCCACGGTCCGACCGAGGGCGCGAGCACGGTGGTCGCGCCCATGCCGGGAACGGTGATTCGCGTCGAGGTCGAGGCGGGCGACGAGGTCCAGGCCCGCCAGCCGCTCGTCATCCTCGAGGCGATGAAGATGGAGATCCCCGTCCACTCGCCGTTCGAGGGAACGGTGAACACCGTGCACGTTGCACCCGGCGACCGCGTGGCGGGCGGCGCGCTCCTCGTCGAGCTCGAGTCGTAGACTCGGCCTCGCTCGCCTCTACACAGGCGCGGCCGGCTACCCCCGAACCCGGTCGAGGAGCCAGCCGACCGTGACGTTCACCAGCCACACGACGATCGCGGCGCCGACGTAGGTCCAGAACCCGCTGATCGAGAAGTCGGGGGCGATCCACTCCGCGAGAGCGAGCATGAGAACGTTGAGCGCGAAGTAGGCGAGTCCGAAGGTGACGATGATCAGCGGGAGCGTGAGGATCGCGAGGATCGGCTTCAGGATCGTGTTGCCGATCGTGAGCACGAACGCCCCCAGCAACAGCGACCCCCAGCGGCCGATCGTGACGCTGTCGAACATCCCGTCGACAACGATCAGCGCCAGGACATTGATGCCCCAGAGGACGAGAAACCGGACGAGTAGCGTCATGGTCGGTTGCTCCAGGCTGAATTCCGCTCGGGTCAGAAGATCTTCTGGAGCTTCATGGCGGCTCCCATGTCGCCCTTGATCTTGAGCTTCCCCGTCATGTACGCGGTCGTCGGGTTCTGCTCGCCTGCGACGATCTTCGCGAAGCTCTCCTCGCTCGCCGAGAACGTGCAGTCGGCGTCCCCGATCCCCTCGGTGACCACGATGGCTCCGTCCGCGATCGCGACGAAGACGTACGTGTTGGTCATGCCTTCAATTCGATCGGCCGGCACCCGCGCCGCGAGACCCTCGAAGTACTCCTGAACGCTTGCCATCGTCTGCCTCTCCTCTCGCTGGAACGGGGCGGAGCCTACCGCGCGGATACCATCCGCGCGCGTGGACTTCGACCTCACTTCCGAGCAGGAGCTGATTCGCGACACCGTCCGGACTTTCGCGCGAGAGCGTGTCGAGCCTGTGGCCGCCGCTCTCGACCTCGAGAGCCGCTTTCCCTATGAGCTTGTCGCCGAACTCGCCGAGCTCGGCCTCATGGGGCTTCCCATACCGGAGGAGTACGGAGGCGCCGGCGGCGACATTGTCTCCTACGCGATCGCGATCGAGGAGCTGACGCGAATCGACTCGTCTGTGGCGATCACGGTGGCTGCGCACACCTCGCTCGGAACGATGCCGATCCTGCTCTACGGCACCGAGGAGCAGAAGCGCCGGTGGCTCCCTGACCTCGCCTCGGGAAGGCGACTTGCCGCCTTCGGCCTCACCGAGCCGGACGCCGGCTCTGATGCCGGCGCGACGCGCACAACGGCCGAGTTGCGCGACGGGTCCTGGGTGGTCAACGGCTCGAAGCTCTTCATCACGAATGCCGGCACCGACATCACCTGGGGAGTCACCATCACGGCGCGGACTGGGAACGACGAGATCTCGAATATCGTCGTCGAGAACGGGACGCCGGGCTACGCGATCTCGGCGCCGATGAAGAAGCTCGGCTGGCGGGCGTCTGACACGCGCGAGCTCTCGTTCGACGACTGTGCCGTGCCCGAAGGCAATCTCCTCGGAGAGCGCAGCGGCGGCTTTCGCCAGTTCCTCGAGATCCTCGACGGGGGACGAATCTCCGTGGCAGCGATGGGCGTCGGTCTCGCACAGGGCGCCTATGACCTCGCGTACGGGTACGCCAAGGAGCGAGAGCAGTTCGGCAAGCCGATCGCGAGCTTCCAGGCGATTCGGTTCAAGCTCGCCGACATGGCGACCGAGATCGAGGCCGGGCGAGCGCTGGTCTACAAGGCCGCCTGGTTGAAGGACCAAGGTCGCGCGTTTGCACGCGAGGCCGCGATGGCGAAGCTCTACACCGGCGAGCTCTCGAGCCGGGTCGCAGGCGCGGCGCTGCAGATCCACGGCGGCTTCGGGTACATGGAGGAGTCGGCGATCTCGCGCCTTTACCGCGATCAGAAGATCCTGGAGATCGGCGAGGGCACGAATGAGGTGCAGCGGATGGTCATCGCTCGCCATCTCGG
>JAERMP010000136.1:0-408 GCA_016844515.1 Thermoleophilia bacterium
TCGTCGAGCCGGGAGACACCGAGGGCGCGGCTGACCTGCTCGCGCAGCTCGCCGCCGACCCGGAGCTCAGAGCCCGGTTCGGCAACTCCGGGCGCGGGCACGTGTTCGCGCGTTATTCGGTCTCTCGCCTCGTCGACGACGTCGATCGCCTCTACCGCTCACTGCTGGCCGCGAAAGGAATCGCCCAGAGCGGAGGTCAGGTTTTAACCTGACTGTGCTCCCATACACCGCGATCCTCCGCGCCCGCCCTATGAATCGACCACGCGACCCGAGTCGACGATGACTCCACCGCGTGGATGCCACCAGCGTCGTGCGAGGCGGAGTCGTCCTGCGCTCAGCAGGTCGGGCTGAATGCGTAGCTCGAAGTCCGCGATGGCATCGAATGACTCGAAGTCCTTGTCAGCGGGT
>JAERMP010000136.1:476-6839 GCA_016844515.1 Thermoleophilia bacterium
TCAGCGGGTCTCCTCGTGTTCGCCTTCAGCCGTACGAAGGCTGGTCCTGACGGCTCGCTCCAGACATACAGGACACCGCCGTGGTCGCGGACGTAGTCCGTGACGCCGCGTCCTAGTGCGATCTCCAACCCTGAGGGAGTGATCTCGACTAACTCACCGACATCGGAGGCTTTCGAGGGCTTCACTGCGTGCGCTTTCCCCTGCAAGAGATCACGCTGGCGCAAAATCGAGCGCGCGAGCTCGTCGGCGCGCTGACTACAGCCGCGAATGCATTCGAACTGAGATTGCTCGGCCTCGTCGACGCATCTCAAACGGATCGCTCCCTTGTCCTTCCACCGGGGGCTCTCGATGACGTCAACCGCAAGGATCGCTTCCAGGAGGATCGACTCCACGCGCGTCCGCCGTGTGAGGAGCGGAGTGAAGAGAAAGAGCAAGCGACGATCCGTGAGCACCAGTGCGCCCGATCGCCCGCGTCCCCATCCAAGGCGCTTCCAGGCACTTTCCACGTCACAGACAATCTCCCCCGCCTCCAGCAGTTCGAGGCCCGCTAGCCGTCCCAGCTCCCACCGCAGAATCGGATCAGCGTCCACGGGCTTGGAGTGCAACCTCTCCGCACTTCAGAACGGCCCTCGCGACGCGTACTGCAACTTGGCCCGCGCCTGCCACAACGGCTACGACGTCCTTGAGGCAGTCTGCGAATCGCTCGGTTTGCTTCGGGTCACCGAGCGTAAGGCGGCCGCTTGACAAACATAGAAGCATCCCCTACCGCCAGCCGCCCCTCGCGCCGCGGTACGTACCGCGGAAGAGAGCCAGCGGAGTCCTCAGCAAGATCTCGAGATCGACCCGCGGCGAGCGATGGTCGACGTACCAGACGTCCAGCTCGATTCGCTCCGCCCAGGGCAGCGATGCGCGCCCGTGGATCTGCGCCCAGCCCGTGAGGCCCGGCCTGACGTCCAGCCGACGCCGCTGATGCTCGTCGTACTGCTCTACCTGATAGCGAAGCGTCGGTCGCGGGCCGATGACGCTCATGTCGCCGCGGAGGACGTTCCAGAGCTGCGGCAGCTCGTCGATCGACGTCCTCCGGAGGATCCGGCCGACGCGCGTGATCCGAGCATCGCCCTTGTCGACCGCGAACCCGGAGCCGAGGCGCTCCGCCCCCACGACCATCGAGCGCAGCTTCAGGGCCTCGAAGTCCTCGCCGTCCTTGCCGACGCGTGTCTGGCGATAGAGGACCGGACCGCCGCCGTCGAGCTTGGTCGCCGCAACGGCGAGTCCGAGGATGGGGCTCGTCAGCACGAGCCCGGTGCCGGCGAGGATCACGTCTGCAAGGCGGTTCATCGCGTCCCCTTGGCCTTGTCCCACATCTGCGGCGTGCCCGAGCGCAGGTACCGCACGAGCGCCGCCACAGTCGCCTTGGTGACGACGTAGTAGTAGTAGGCGAGCCGCGCGCCCGGAATGGGGAGGCGTGCTCGTCCTGCGGCAGCAAGGCCGAGCCCGACGAGCTGAAACACGAGGACGACGCGGTAGAAGGGGCCGCGGCCGAGGAGCGCGACGTTCGAGACGAGCAGGGCGATGTGCAGCAGGCCGGTGGAGTAGCGCAGCACGCGGTGCGAGATCAGCTCCGCCATGTAGAGCGGCCGCGTGCGCCGGAAGATCCTGCGTGTGAGGATGTGCCCGAGGGCACGAGCGATTGTGCGGACCTTGCGGCCGTACTCGTCCTCCGGCTCCGCGGCCGGCTTCTCGACTGCGATTGCCTCCGGCTCGTACACCGCACGGCGCCCCGCCTGCTCCATCAAGTACGGAAAGCCGAAGTCGTGGCCGAACTTCGGGTCGTCCTCGACGTATGCGTCTCGCTGAACCGCATAGATCGCGCCGTTTCCGGCTGTGATCGAGCTGCACGCAGACTCCTGCGCGCGCACCCACATCTCGTAACGCCAGTAGACGCCCTCCAGGTTCGCACCGTCGGGGCTCTCGAGCCGGAGCTGCCCGCACACGTACCCGACCTCGGGATCGGCAAGGTTGCTCACGAGCAGCCGGAGAGCGTCGGGCTTCCACTCGGTGTTCGCGTCCGTGAACGCCAGCACGTCGCTCGCCGTCTCGCGAACCGACCGGTGCTGGGCGGCCACCTTTCCCTCGCGCGGGCACCGGAGAAGGCGCACGCGCGGCTCGCGCCCCGCGATCTCTTCGACGATCGCGTCCGTCCCGTCAGTCGACCCGTCGGAGGCGACGACGATCTCGAGCCGATCAGCTGGATAGTCGAGCTCGAGCAGGTTCTCGAGGCGACGGCCGATGACCGCCTCCTCGTCGTGCGCCGAGACGACGAGGGCTACGGAGGGTGTGATCTCAGCCTTCCTGACGGGTCTCGGCCGGAGCCGCGCGAGTGCTCCCATCGCCGCCGGGTAACCCGCGTGCGTCCAGGCAAGAGCACCGAGCGAGCCCCAGAACATGGCCTTGCCGATCACGCGGGCGAGTGTAGACGGGGCGAGGGCCTGACCTCTCCTGCCCTCAGAAGATTCCCGCGTAGGCGTTGAGCGCGGGCTGTCCGCCGAGGTGCGCGTACAGCACGCGCGAACCCGACTGGATCCGGCCGGACCGCACAAGGTCGATCAGCGCCGCCATCGACTTACCCTCGTAGACCGGGTCCGTGAGAACTCCTTCAAGCCGCGCGCATAGACGAATGGCATCGATCGTCTTCGCATCGGGGACGCCGTAGGTGCCCGCATGCCATTCGTCGAGCAGGACGATCTCGTCATCCCGAAGCGGACGCTCGAGGCCGATCGCCTCGGCGGTCGAGCGAGCGATCCGCGCGATCTGTTCCCACGTCTGTTCCACCGTCGCCGAGCCGTCGATGCCGAGAACATTCCGAGCCTCTTCCTGGGCGGCGAAGCCGGCGATCATGCCGGCTTGTGTCGAGCCCGTCACGGAGCAGACGACGATCGTGTCGAAGAAGACCCCGAGGCTGCGCTCCTGCTCTGCGACCTCGTCGGCCCAGCGAGCAAAGCCGAGCCCTCCGAGTGGATGATCGGACGCTCCCGCGGGAATCGCGTAGGGCTTGCCGCCCCCCTCCACCACCGACGCGAGTGCTTCCTCCCAGCTCACGCGAAAACCGATGTCGAACCCGGCCGGGTCGAGACGGACGTCCGCACCCATGATCCGCGAGAGGAGGATGTTCCCGACCTTGTCGTATACGACGTCCGGCCACTCCACCCAATGCTCCTGGACGAGGACGCACCCAAGGCCGAGTCGCGCGGCGACCGCCGCGACCTGGCGCGTGTGGTTCGACTGGACGCCCCCGATCGAGACCAGGGTGTCACACCCCTGCGCGAGCGCGTCTGCCACGAGGTATTCGAGCTTGCGGACTTTGTTACCGCCGTAGGCAAGCCCCGAGTTGCAGTCCTCGCGCTTCGCCCAGACCTCGACGCTGCCTCCGAGATGCTCGCTCAAGCGCTCGAGCCTGTGCACCGGGGACGGCCCGAAGAGAAGCGGCACGCGCTCGTACTGATCCAAGCTCACGCGATTGCCTCCGCTGCATCCGCGACCGGTTGCTTGACCAGCATCTCGCGGACGAGAGCGCGGTACCGCTCCATGGCAACGACGCGATCGGCCTCCTCTTCGACGTAGGCGCGGCCTCGACGCCCCATCTCGTCGAGCTCGAAGCCGCCTTCGGCAGCCTCGCGAATCGTGCGGGCGAGCAGATCGGGTCGAGCCGGCGGGATGACGACGCCGCAGCCGACGTCCCTGACGAGCCGAGCTGTTTCGCTCTCGTCCTCGGCCGCGACGATCACGGGGCGGCCGGCAGAGAGGATTCCGTAGAGCCGACTCGGAACGACGTATCCCGCAAGACCCTTCGCCAGACCGACGACGTGCACGTCGGCGCTCGAGAGCGACAACGGCAGCCGCGCACGCTTCTGGTACGGGAGGAACCGCACCGTCTCTCCAACCTCGAGCCGCTCCGCCAGGGCAACCATCTCGGTGTGCCTGGCTCCGAAGCCGGCGATCACGATCTGCAGGTCGTCGCGGTCGCGCAGGAACGTCGCGGCGCGAACCAGGCTGTCGAGATCCTGGGCGTGCCCGACGTTGCCGGAGTGCATGACGACGAAGCGCGAGACGAGATCGTGCTTCTCGGCCCACGCGTTGTCGCGAGGCTGCGGGGTGATCGCGCGGGTATCGACCCAGTTTGGAATGACGCGAAGGCGCTCGGGCGGTGCGCCCTTGGCCTCGAGCCGCTCGCGCATGGTCTCGCCAATCGCGACGATCCTGTCTGCGCGCCTCAGGTACGCGCCCACGAGGGTGCCCAACACGCCGACGACGGCGGGGTTGCGAAGGCGATGGAGCTCGGTCGCGATCTCGGGAAAGACGTCCTGGCTGATGACGAGAACCGGAGCTCCGACGCGCCGTCCGACGAGAACGCCGAGGTCACCGATGATCGGTGGATCGGTCATGCACAGGATGAGATCCGGCCTCGGGCTGCTCAGCGCATGACTCAGCGCCGATCCGAGGTAGGACAGGTAGTTCACGGCTCGTCTTCCCAGCGCCGAGCGCTCGTAGGACGTCGAGGCGACACGGGTGATGCGGACGCCGTTGTGCTCGATCTGGCGTGGCTCTCCCTCGTGGCCGTGCAACACGCCGGTGACGACCTCGACCTCGTAGTCCTCCGCGAGCGCCTCGCAGAGCTCGGTGAGCAGATGGGCGGTAGCCTCGACTCCCGGCCAGTAGTACTGGTTGAGGACGAGGATCCGCGGCCTGCCAGTGTTCTCCGGCACCGGAGCAGGCTAGATGATCCACGCCCTGATATCGCGCGTCCGGATGCGCGATCTGGCGCGTCGGGGCCGCTTCCACCCGGGCGGAGGCCGTAGAACAGCGGCCTCGCGCCGGGTGTGCGCTTCGCGACGGGGGAGCGGCACCGAGGCGTCCAGCATCGCCGCCGCTCCCCCGTCGCGCCCCCGAGCGGCCAGCTCACGCCCCGGGGCAGGCGATCTCAGGGCGTCGATCATCCGCCCTGATCTGCGACAGCCTCGCGAACCGCAGCGAGAAAACCTTCGACGCTCGGACCGTAGCCCCAGTCGCGAGCGAGCTCGCGCGATCGTGCGCCCTGAGCTCGCCGCAAGTTGGGGTCGCCTGCCAAGGCACGTAACGCCTTCGCCGCAGCGTCCACGTCACCAGCCGTCACGAGCGCGCCGTTCTCCCCGTCTCGGAGGAGATCGTGCGCAGCGCCTACCCGGTCGGAGAGCACGAGCGGAAGGCCACACGCCGCAGCCTCGTTGACGACGACCGCCCACGGCTCTCGATCCGAGAGAAGCGCGAAGACGTCAGCCGCGACGTAGACCTCGACGATCTTCTCCCAAGCAGCGTCCCCGGCGAACACCGCGCGCACTTCGAGCTCTCCCGCGAGCCGCCCGAGCTCCTCGCGCTCGGGCCCGTCTCCAGCGAGGACGAGAACGATGTGGTGGTCGGCGACGGCGGCGATGGCACGGATCAGCGTGTCGAGACCCTTCTCGGGCACGAGCCGAGCGACGGAGAGCACGACGACGTCGTCGGGGTCGGCTCCGAGCTCGGCGCGCAGCTCCGGACGCTGCGCAGCCAGCCGATCGGCTCGTTCACCGAAGCCCTCGACATCGATCGTGTTGGCGAAGACACGTACCCGCTCAGGCGCCGCGCCACGCGAGACCATCGAGTTGCGGGCAAGCGTCCCCGTGACGAGAACGCCGGAGGCGTTTTGCACGACAGGTGGGACTACGGTTCCCTTGACGGTACGACGCCAACCTGCACGCGGCCCTTCGTCGTGGCTCTCCACGACGAGCACATACGGCACGTCCTTGACCCGGCACCACGTGATCGCCGCCTGTGCGGCGAAGGTGCTCCAGCCGGACACCACGACGACCTCTGGGCGCGCCTCCGTCAGCGCGCGGACGATGCCAGGCGTGAACGGGTAGTCGTGATGCAACACCCTCTGCGCGCCAGGAATCCGCAACCCGTGCAAAAACACGGCTCGATGCTTGGGCTCGACTCGCCACGTGCGACGAGCGACCGTGTCGGCGGCATAGATAACGGTCAGGTTGACGTCCTGGAGGGCAGCGATCCGATCGAGGAGTGGAGCGCGGTACGGCGTCGGCTCCGGAAAGACCGCGGCAACTCTGATTGCGCGAGGGGTCTCGCGTGACAACACCTCGAGCTCGTTGAGCCAGGCTCGCGCATCGTGACGTGCGGCCCGCTCGCCCGAACGCCGGGCGGCCCGAAGAGCAGTGGCATGGAGCGGAAGGGCACGATCGAGCTCGAGGGCGCGCCGCAGCAGGCGGAGGCGCGCTCCACCGGAGGCCCGGCGAGCTGCGCGGAGGAGCGGACGAGCGACCGCTTGGCCCAGCG
>JAERMP010000002.1 GCA_016844515.1 Thermoleophilia bacterium
GAGATCGCCGATTCTTCATACCGCTACCAAGCCGAGGTCGAGTCGTGGCAACGGGTCATCGTCGGTGTCAACCGCTACCTGCTCGACGACGAGGAGGCGATCCCGATCCTCAAGATCGATCCGAAGCTCGAGCAGAGACAGACCGAGAGCCTGGCGTCGGTCAAGGCTCGGCGGGACTCGGCAGTCGTGGGGTCGCGGCTGGTGACGCTCAAGGAGGCGGCTGCGAAGGACGGTGTCAACCTCATGCCGCCGATCATCGAGGCGTCCCGTGACTACGTGACGCTGGGCGAGATGTGCGACGCGCTCCGGGACGTGTGGGGCGTGTGGCGTGAGACACCTGTGTTCTGACGTCACGTCGTAATGACCGATCGGCGCTATCGGCGCTGGCCGATAAGGGGCAAAGGGAAAGCGGGCTTGCGCCGAGAATCCGTAGATCGCGATGATCGATGAACTGGAGGCGGTGCCCCGCGCAGGGGGCCGAGTGTTCGCGGGCGTGAGCTCGGCTCGTGCTCGGGTCTTCCTTGGCAGCGGGCTAATCCTCTTCCTCGAGCTCGTTCTCATCCGCGAGCTCGGCGCGAAGATCGTTCACCTCAGCTACTTCACGAATTTCGTCCTTCTTGGGTCCTTCTTGGGCGTTGGTCTTGGGTTCCTGGCGAGTCGGAAGCGGCGTTCTTTCGCGACCCTGTCACCGCTCATCTTGGTGGGGCTGCTAGCGCTCGTCACGTTCGTGCCGGTGCAGATCGATCGCCGAAGCGATCAGGTCCTCTACTTCACAGGGGTCGAGCCGTCAGGGCCACCGACGTGGGTGATGTTGCCGATCATCTTCGTCAGCGTCGCCGCGTGCGTGATGGGACCAGCGCAGCTCGTTGGTCGTAGCTTCCGCGAACTCCCACCGCTCGGTGCGTACCGGCTCGACCTTCTCGGCAGCTTGGCTGGGATCGCGACGTTCACGGGGCTTGCCCTTCTTGGGACCCCGCCGCTTGTCTGGGGCCTCGTGCTCGTGGCGCTTTTTATCACGCTGCTCGGCACTCGCCGGATTGTCATGTTCTCGTGCGTCGTGCTTATCGCGCTCTTCGTCGTCGACTTGCCTAGCGACCGCGTCACCTGGTCGCCGTACTACCGGATCGTCCACGACCAGATCGATTACACGAACGGCGAGATCGGTCTGGACGTGCATGTCAACGGCATCCCGCATCAGGTCGCGCGCGGCGCCGAGGACAGACTGCGGCGGGAGCCGCAGTACGAAGTGCCATACAGGCGGCTCGTCAGGGGCTCTCCCGGACGTGTGCTCGTCGTCGGGGCGGGTACAGGGAACGATGTCGCCCTGGCGCTCGCCAAAGACGCCGAGCATGTAGATGCGGTCGAGATCGACCCGGAGATCCTCGACCTCGGTCGACGTCGGCATCCAGACAGGCCGTATGACGATCCCAGGGTCACGACACACGTTGGCGACGGGCGAGCCTATCTGGAGAGGACGCGTGAGCGCTTCGACCTGATCCTCTTCGCGCTCCCCGACTCGCTGGTGCTCGTCACCGGCGGCGGCGCGATTCGTCTGGAGAGCTACCTGTTCACCCGCGAGGCGATGGCGACGGTACGTGAGCACCTGACAGAGCGGGGCGGCTTCGCGATGTACAACTACTACCGTGAGGATTGGCTCGTCGATCGCTACGCGGGAACAGTCGCGCGCGCATTCGGCCACGAGCCGTGCGTCGACAATGTCCAGCACGTGGGCGGCCAGGCAGTCATCTCGGTCGGCGTCCGCGAGAGCGATCAGCGGTGTGAGCCGACGGTTGCCTCCGCGAGCCGGGTGGCGCCAGCCACCGACGACCGCCCTTTCCCGTACTTCCGAGGCGGAAGCATCCCCTCGCTGTACTTGTTCGCCCTCGTAGGCATCCTGCTCGTCAGCCTCGTCGCCGTTCGCGTCATCGCCGGACCGTTCCGGCAGATGCGTCCCTACGCCGACCTCTTCTTCATGGGGGCAGCCTTCCTGCTTCTCGAGACGAAGAGCGTGACGACCTTCGCGCTGCTCTTCGGCACGACGTGGGTCGTGAACGCGATCGTCTTCGCAGGAGTTCTTCTAGCTGTGCTGCTCGCGGTCGAGACGACGCGTCGCTTCCGGACGCCGACGCTTCCCGTCCTCTACTTGGGCATCGCTGCGGCGCTCGCCCTGGCCTACGTCGTGCCGAACGCGTCGCTGCTCGGATTACAGGTTCTGCCGCGTCTGGTGGTTGCGGTCGCGCTTGCCTTCGCGCCGATCTTCCTCGCCAACCTCGCCTTTGCGAAGCGCTTCGCGGGCACCGATGACGCACCGAGCGCATTCGGGATCAACATCCTCGGCGCGATGGTCGGTGGCTGCGTCGAGTACCTCGCACTGATCATCGGCTTCCGTAGTCTCCTCATCGTTGCCGGCTTGCTCTATCTCGTCGCCTTCGCGCTGCTGCCCCGTCGCATTGCGCGGGTCGTCTAGGGAACCGATGCGGCTTCGGGGGAAGCATCAGCCTGTTGCCGCCGATCATCGAGGCGTCCCGTGAAGCAAACGACGGAGCGCCACTCGCCCGACCGTATCCGAACGGTCGAGGAGAGGGTGATCGATGCGATGCACAGATTCGCGTACGGCGTCGTCGAGGAGTATGCGCGCGCGACCGACCGACTGCTCGAGATCGGGTTCGGTGAGGGGTACGGCTCAGAGATCGTGAGACCTTGGGTCGGTGAATACGTTGGCGTAGAGGTCGACGCCGAGGCAGTGGAGCACGCCGCATGACGTACCAGCATCCGAAAGCGACGTTTCTCGCATATGACGGTGCAACGCTCGTCTCGATGAGGACGAGCGACCCTGGAACCGCTACCACGTACGAGAGTTCAGCCCTCGTGAGCTCGAGACGTTGACGCTGTCGGTGTTCGACTCGGTTGAGATCTTTGGGATTCACGGTTCGGAGACCATGAACGAGATCGAAAGGAACCGGGTCGCGCGCGCTCGCAGGCTCGCACGCCTCGATCCACTCGGTCTGAGATATCACCTCCCCGAGTCGATCGACACGAGGCTGCGAACTGCGCTCAGGCGTCGGTCGGTCGGCGAAAACCAGACGATGCCGGCAGAGATCGGGGTCGAGCACATGAACCACACCCCGGACAACGTCGGCGCGTCACTCGATCTTCTGGCAGTCGGGCGTGGGTAACACGGGCTCTGCGCGGCACCCTGCTTCCCGGCACGAATGGGGTACTGCTCCTGACTTCGTCGGCCCGCGGCACGAGTTGAGAGAACGCTTGCTCCTCGATCTGCTCCTCACGGCCGACCCGGGTCGAAAGGTCCTGAACATCGGCGCCGGCCAGGGATCGTTCACGCGACTGTTGGAGGAGGGCGGCTACGAGGTCGTGAGCTCCGATGTCTCTCCGGCCGCGGTCGCTGTCTTGGAGAGCCGTGTTCGCGGCGACGTTGTACTCGCTGACATGACCAACCTTTCGTATCCCGATGGCGCGTTCGACGCCGTCGTGGCAGGCGAGGTCATCGAGCACATCCAGGACGAGCACAAGGCGCTCTCGGAGGCAGCTCGCGTGCTCAGGCCGGCCGGTGTGCTTGCGCTCTCGGTTCCCGCACACCCCTCTTGGTTCGGCGCGAGCGACCGGTGGGCCGGTCATGTGCGTCGCTACACGCGGTCGACGCTCACCTGTGCGATCGAGGCCGCCGGGTTCACGCTCGAACGCCTACGACCGTGGGGCTTCCCGATGTCGGCTCTGTATCACCGAGCGATCTACGACAAGAGGGCCGCCGCCCTTGCGGCGGAGCAGCGCGAACACCGCGCCGCACTGCGTGTCCTTCGGCTCGCTCTCCAGGTGGATCACCTCTTCGTCGGCGTCGAGCGAGGATGCCTCGGTTACCTTGCGCTCGCCCGCGTGCCGGCTACTCCCTAGCCGAGTAACTGCTCGAGCAGCGATCGCCACCGGTGGCCGAGTACTTCCTCGGTCGCATGTGTCTCATACGTCATACGGCCGTGAGCCGCGATTCTGTCCCTGAGCACGGTGTCCGCGGCGAGTCGACGGACTGCGGCGGCAAGCGCTACGGGGTCTCCCGGCGGTACGAAAAGCGCATCTCGCTCGTGCTCGAGGAGCTCGCGCGCGCCGGGCGTGTCGGCCGTGATGAGCGGTGTCTCGGTTGCCAGCGCTTGGAAGGCCTTGTTGGGGATAACACGCGAGGCTTTCGCCGATCTCCCGAAAATCCCGAGCGCACAGCCTGCCGACCGATACACCTCGTTGAGACGTTCGTACGCGATCCACCTTTCCCAGCGGACGTTTGCGGGGCGGTTGGCGAGAAGGTCGTCGAGCTGGCCGGTCCCCACCACGTGGAACTCGATCTCCGGGCACAGTCCCGCAGCTTGGAGAATGGTCTCGAGGCCGTGCAGAGGGATCAATTTGCCGACGAACAAGGCGTGAAAGTCCCGTGCGTCTCTTCTGCCTGGACGAAAGAGTCGGTCCTCAGCGCCCACATAACAGACGGCGACGCGCTCGGCAGAGAGATGGAACCGCTCGACGAAGTATCGAGCGTGTGCTTCCGTGTCCGCGACGACGAGGTCGGCGCCGCGAAACGCGCGCCTGTCGACGAGGCGGAGGGCGCGAGCGCGAGCCGAGCGTGGGCTCAGCAGACCTCTGTCATCGACCAGCGTGTCCTCGAGCGACACGAGTGGGTTGAAGACAATCGGGCGCCCTCGCGCGACGCGCTTCGCCGCTGACATGTCCAGATGGCCCGGATAGCCGACAAGCAAGATGTCCGCGTCCCCAGCGGACGAAAAGGCGAGCCGGGTTTCCGCGACGGTCGTGCGCGCCAGGCCACGCAGGCCGATCGAGAGTTTGTGACGCTGCCCGTCCCAGACCGAAACGTGCCGCTCGACCACGTCGACGCCAGCGCCCCGCAGACACGAGATCACCTGCGCGTTCCGAGGGTAGTCGCGTTCGTAGGTTCCGAAGTAGAGGACCCGCACGGCGAGGGCTCAGCGCAGGACTTCGTCCACGATCTGCTCTGAGCGCTCGCGCTCGCCCATCCGTTCCTCGTGCTGCGACGTGATCATCTCGGAGAGCAGTCCCAGCGAGACGAGCTGGATGCCGACGACCATGAGGAGCACCCCGAGTGTCAGCAGCGGGCGGTTACCGATCCCTGCCCCCCATAGCCAGATGACGGTGAGGTAAAGCAGGATCACGAAGCCGACGGCTCCCATGAGGACGCCGAGGCCGCCGAAGAGATGGAGCGGACGGTGGCGGTAACGACCCATGAAGGTGACGCTAAGCAGGTCGAAGAAGCCGCGGAGGTAGCGCTCCGGTCCGTAGCGAGAGCTCCCGTGCTGGCGCGCCCGATGGTTGACCGGGATCTCGGCGACGCGGAAGCCGCGGTACGAGGCAAGGACGGGGATGAAGCGGTGGAGCTCCCCGTAGATCCGCATCCCGTGAAGTACCTCCGCCCGGTACGCCTTCAGTCCGCAGTTGACGTCGTGGAGGCGCACGCCCGACACGACCGCAGTAGCCCAGTTGAACAGGCGCGAGAAAAGCCGCCGCGCGAAGGGGTCGTTGCGCCTCGTCTTCCAGCCGGAGACGAGATCGAAACCCTCGCCGAGCTTCGCGAGCAACGGGGGGATCTCTGCGGGATCGTCCTGGAGATCGGCGTCGATGGTCACGACGATGTCGCCTCGCGCCTCGAGGAAGCCGGCCTGGAGAGCCGCCGCCTTGCCGAAGTTCCGGCGAAGGTGCACGACGACGACGTTCGTCGTCTCCGCGTTGAGCCGTGTGAGGACGTCCATGCTTCCGTCCGTCGAGCCGTCATCTACGAAGACGACCTCGAACGGCTGGCTCTGCGAGTCGAGCGCGTCGGCGATCTCTCGATAGAGCACCTCGAGCGAATGCTCCTCGTTGAGCAACGGAACGACGACGGAGATCACAGCAAAGAGAGTATCGGCCTCCCAGGCCGGTGCCTTCAGCCTGGGCTGGGGTCAGCAGACCCCACAGGTCTAACCTCGAAGCGACAGCGCGCCTATACCTCGAGCTGAAGCCCGTCGTACGCGAGCTCGTATTCATCCGGGGTCGGCAGCTCGCACGGGCGGTGCGTGACCAGGAGTCGCTTCGCTCCGGACGATTCGAACGCCTCGACTGCCTCGTCGAGCGAGAGGTGGCCGCGCGGCTCGCCGTCGAGCTCTCCTCGCAGAAGCGTCGCTTCGCATACGAAGAGGTCGGCATCGCGTGCTGCTTCGACGAGCTCCGGCGACGGAGCTGAGTCGCCCGAGTAAGCAAGCACGGCCCCGTTCGACTGCACCCTGAAGGCATAGGTCTCGAGCTTGTAGTGCGGCACGCGCGTCGGCGTGACGACGAGCTTGCCGATCTGAAAGGGAGTGTCGGGCGCGTACTCGCTCAGATGGAACGTGCGCTCGAACATGTCCGGGAAGCCGAGCCGCTCGCCGAGCGCCGTCAAGAATGCCCCGCCGCCGGGCTGCACCCAGAGCGCCGGCTTCGGCACGGGGCCGTTGGAGGCGAGGTAGAAGCTGCCCCACACCCACGGCACGAGATCGCCCCAGTGGTCGAGGTGGAAGTGCGTGATTGCGATCGCATCCACCTCAGGCCATAGCGCCGTCTCTCTCAGCCGCCCGAGGACGCCGGGCCCGCAATCCAGCAGGACACGGCTGCCGTCGGCCTCGAGCATGTAGCCCGAGTGCGCGCTGCCGGGGTTCGGCCATGCGGGCGAGGAGCCGATGACGTTCAGGCGCACCGCGGTATTCTGCCGATGTGGCCGGGACGATTCGAGTGGTAATCGCGAAGCCTGGTCTGGACGGCCATGACCGCGGCGCCAAGATCATCGCGAGAGCCTTGCGCGATGCCGGAATGGAGGTCATCTACACGGGCCTCCACCAGACACCGGAGCAGATCGTCGAGACCGCGATTCAGGAGGACGCCGACGCCGTGGGCGTGTCGATCTTGTCGGGCGCGCACATGACGCTCGTGCCACGGATCGTCGACGGGCTTCGAGCAAACGGTGCCGACGACGTGCTCGTCGTCGTCGGAGGGACCATCCCCCCGGACGACGCCGACGCGCTCAAGGCGCTAGGGGTGGCTGAAGTGTTCGGGCCGGGAGCCACGACGAGCGAGATCGTGGACTTCTTGCGCGGCGCCGTCGCCGCCTGACGCTGGCGAACGGGTTCGCCGGACCAGCCCATCGTCCAGTCCGAACGGCACGATGGGCACTTCCGGAATGGCCTTGGAAGCCGCATGCTGAGTGGGTGCGCGCGATGCCCGTAGAGGGAGGCAGCCGTGTGCGCCCGCGTGGGATGGGGGTTGCTGGAGAGAGCGCGCTCGGGTGGGTCGCGCCCGGCGTCCTTCTCGCGTTGATCGCGTGGTGGTGGTACGCCCTCGCCGTGCAGGGATCTCCGGAGGACTGGGCGTTCGACTTCCGTCAGTTCTGGCAGGGCGTGAACGGCGTCGTGAACGGCGTGTCGCCGTACCCGTGCGCGCCTTTGCCCGCGATCATCGTCGCTTCGAGCGCCACTCCTAGGAGCGCGATTGGGTTGATATCGCGATGAGCGCTTCCGCAGCGACCCCGGTGGCCGCAACAACCGCTCGCATCTCGGTGCCGGTTGCTCTTGGTCTGACCGTGTTCGTGGCAAGCGCGCTCCACGTGATCTTCGCGCTCCGAATCCCATCGCCGTGGGTCCTTCCCGACGAGCTTCGCTATTCCGAACTTGCAAAGAGCCTGGGCGACGGCAACCTCCCGCGGATCCGAGACGAGATCACGTTCGAATACGGGCTCGTCTATCCCGCATTGCTCGCGCCGATATGGGCGCTGTTCGATGATGTTGCGACCGCATACTCGGCCGCGAAGGTGTTGAACGCCGTATTGCTCGGACTCACGGCTGTGCCCGCCTACTTCCTCGCCAGGCGCTTCGTGGAGGAACGCTCAGCCCTCATCGCGGCTGCGCTGTCCATCAGCATCCCGTCGCTTCTGTATGCGGGCACGCTCATGACGGAGGTTGCGCTCTATCCGGCCTTCGTGCTTGCGCTGCTGGCGATTGCTATCGCCCTCGAACGGCCCACCCCGGCTACGCAGGCCGCTGCACTCGGCACCATAGCCCTCGCCTCGATGGTGAAGCTGCTGGCCGTCACCTTGCTCATTGGTTACTTCGCGGCGATCCTGCTCTACCACCGGCTCGACGTGGGCGAAGGAGAGACCTTGCGTTCGAGGCTTCGCGGGTACACGCCAACCTGGGTGGCGCTCGCTGCAGTCACTCTCGTGGGCGTCGGTCTCGGAGCAGCTGTGGGGCAAAGCCCAACAGCGGCGCTCGGCGCCTACGAGTCCATCATCGACAGCATCGACGTGTGGGCTGTTCCTTCGTGGATGTTCTTCCACGTCGCGGCGTTCGACGTCTTCGTGGCGGTGATCCCATTCGCGGCGACCGTTCTCCTCATCGCCCGCGGGCTCCGCCGAAACGCGGACAGCGGAGTTCGGCTTCTGTCTGTGCTGACGCTCACGGCGAGCGTACCCCTGTTCCTGGCTGTTGCGGCCTATTCGTCGAACGCCTCTCCTAGTCCGTTCGGCTATGCGTCCGGTGCGGGCGCCAACGAGCGAGCGACGTTCGTGCTGGCTCCGCTCGTCCTCATCGGTTTCATGGTGTGGTTGCGAGACCGCCCCGGTTCGCAGAGAAGCGTCGTCGCGTCGGCCGTGGTCGCAGCGCTCATTCCAGCCGCAATCCCACTCGATCGGTTCGACGACAATCAAGTGAGCATTCAGGCCTTCTCGTTGGTGCCTTGGGTGGGACGCGTGTACGGCGGCTGGCCGATCGCCTTGCTGGCGTTCACCGTGATGTTGGGAGCGCTCTTTCTGGTTCTTACGAGAAGGGGCGCGCGAGATGCGGCCTTCGTCGCTCCTGTGGTTGCCGCATTCGTCGCGGTGACCCTGATGGCCCAGACCGCGATGGAGGTCTCGTCCGAATGGGCTCGGTCGGTCGGTGTCGGGGAGGTCGCGGGCTGGATCGACCGTGTCGCAGCCGACAGCGAGGTCTCGGTCCTCTGGTACGAACGAGCTGGAAACGCGTCCGCTCCGTCGGCGGCCAGGCATCGCGTGGTCTGGCTGAACGAGTTCTTCAATCGGAGCATAGGCCCGGTCTACGAGCTCGGCTCTCCGCTGCCGTTTGCAGTGGAGCTCCCGTCTACTCGCGTGCGACTCGCAGGCAGCCGTGTCGTGTTGGAGGACGGCAGCCCAGCCGCTCTCGGCCCCCTCGTACTCGCCCCGTGTTTCGTCCGGGTCGAAGGCGAGCCGATCGCTCGAGACTCAGAAACCGGCGCGGTTGTGTACCGAGTCGTAGGTGTGGTGCGAGCGATCGTGATGGAGCCCCGCTCGTGCCCGGCGACGAGGTCGCAGTGACGCACCTCGAGCGCCTCCGAGCCGTGTCGTTACGTCTCTTCGATGCTGCGGCGCAAGCCCAGGATCGAGAGCAGGAAGGACGTAAAGAACACCTGTGCGCCGACCGCGATCACGGTTGCGGCGAGAATCGCGAGCCGCGCCTCGCTCAGCTCGCCGAACCCTCGTGAAGCCCACTGTCCGATCACGACGGCGAACAGCGCGAGGCCTGTAACCACGAGGATGAACGCCAGCACCAGCCCGTGCTCGAGTTGGAACCGTGCTCCCAGCCGTTGGAGGAGCCGGTCCTTGTCACTGATGAAGTACACGCCGAAGACGCGAGCGCACAGTCCGAAGCCGATCGCCTGCACGCCGACGAGGATGAGCAGGCAGCCGACGATCAGCGAATGGATGTAGAGGTCGCGTCCGAGGATCGGAGCCTGAACGAACACGAGCAACGTGATGAGAGAGCCGGCGACCAGCATGACCATCCCCGGCAGCAGAAAGAGAAAGGTCGGGTTGTAGACGACGATGACCCGCAGGTGCCGCCACCCATCGCGAAACGGCGAGAGCTTGGACGTACCCACCCGCGGATGGAGCTCGATCGGAAGCTCCCTGACATCGAGTTGCTCGCGCGTCGCCCGGATCACCATCTCCGACGCGAACTCCATGCCGACGGTACGCAGGTTGAGGGTCGGCAGGATGCTCCGGCGAAGCGCACGCATCCCGCAGTGCACGTCGCGGATGTTCGTCCTGTGCAAGGCGTTGAGAAAGCCGGAGAGGACCGGGTTGCCAACTCGGCTCAGCCAGGGCATCGCGCCCGGCCGGACACCACGCATGCGATTTCCGACGACGAGCTCTGCACCGTCCTCGAGCTCGTGAACAAACCTCGGAATCTCGCGGAAGTCATATGTGAGGTCAGCGTCCACCATGACGATGTAGTCGCCGCGGGCAGCGGTTAGTCCGGCCAGATACGCGCTCCCGTAGCCGCGCCGCGGCTCCTGAACCACGAGGGCACCCGCAGCCCGGGCGAGATTTCCGCTGTCATCTGTCGATCCGTTGTCGACGACGATCACCTCACCTGCGAGGCCGTTCTCCTCGAGCACGGCCCGTGCCGTCGTGACGCACTCGGCGATCGTCTCCGCTTCGTCGAGGCAGGGGATGACGACGGATACCCGACACGTCGTCGGTACTGCTGCAGTCAGGGCCACAGTCACGTCGGCCTGGGAGGATATGCCCATGCGTGTCTGTATCGTCTACGACTGCCTGTTTCCGTACACCATCGGCGGAGCCGAGCGGTGGTATCGCAACCTCGCCGAGCAGCTCGCCAGCCGCGGCCACGACGTCACGCTGTTGACCTTACGCCAGTGGGAGCGCGGCATCGAGCCGGACATTCCGGGCGCCCGCGTCGTTGCGGCCGGCCCCAGGATGGAGCTCTACGCACGCAGCGGGCGACGACGCGTGCTGCCCCCGATCGTGTTCGGCATGGGTGTCCTCGGCCATCTCCTTCGCCATGGCAGACGCTACGACGTCGTCCACACGGCGTCCTTTCCGTATTTCTCGCTCCTCGCCGCCGCCGCGGTTCGTCGTCGGGGCGGATACCGCCTGGTCGTCGACTGGCACGAGGTGTGGACCGCCGCCTACTGGGGCGAGTACCTCGGGCGGCTCGGCGGTCGGGCAGGTTGGAGAGTGCAGCGCGCGTGCCTGCGTGTCCCACAGCGCGCCTTCTGCTTCTCTCGCATGCATGAGCGCCGACTGCGCGAGCAAGGGCTCCGCGGCGAGCTCACGCGCCTCGAGGGGCAGTACGACGGTCCGCCCGAGCCGGACGAGCCTCAGCCGGCCAGGCCTGTCGCCGTCTTTGCAGGCCGTCACATCCCGGAGAAGCGCGTCCCTTCCCTCGTGCCGGCTCTCGCGCTCGCGCGGGAGCAGATCCCGGATTTGCGAGGAGAGATCTACGGCGACGGTCCCGATCGCGAGAAAGTCGTGAGGGCGATCTCCGAGCTCGGGGCCGATGAATACATCTCCGCACCAGGGTTCGTCGATGGGGAGGTGCTCGAGCAAGCGCTGTCGAGCGCGCTCTGCCTGGTGCTCCCGTCGACGCGGGAGGGATACGGCCTGGTCGTCATCGAGGCGTCCGCGCGCGGCGTCCCCGCCGTCGTCGTCGACGGGCCAGACAATGCCGCAACCGAGCTCATTGAGGAGGGCGTGAACGGAACAATCGCCACGTCGGCGGCGCCGAACGATCTCGCAGCAGCGTTCATGAGGGTCCAGCGAGCTGGTCCCGCGCTCCGCGACTCAACGGTCGAATGGTTCCGCAGCAATGCCGGACGCCTTTCGCTCGAGCGGTCGCTGGAGGCCGTGCTGCATGCGTATGCAAGCGACTGAGCGATCCGTGCTCCACGTGCTGCCCCACCCCGGCGGCGGAGGCGAGACGTACGTCGACCTGTTAAGCGACATGCCCGGTTATCGCTTCAGTCGGATCTACCTCGCGCACAGCCCGACGCCGTCACTCCCAGAGCTCGGACGAGGCATCGCCAGCGCCTTTCGGCGCACTCGAGCGCACGACCTCCTGCACGTCCATGGCGAGATCGCGAGCGGGCTCTGTCTCCCGCTTCTCGCCACTCGCCCGTCGGTCGTCACGTTGAACGGCCTCCACCTCGTGCGGCGCCTGAGCGGTCTCCGCCGGACGGCGGCAGCACTGAACCTACGCGCCGTCGTCCGCGCCGCCGACCGCACAATTTGCGTGGCCAACGCTGAGCGCGACAACTTGGTAGCGGCCGTCGGACCCGCCGCTGCACGCCGGGCACTCGTCGTCTCTAACGGCGTTCGCATTCCGTCTCCGCCGAGCAAGGCCGAGCGAGTCGAGGTACGCGCGGAGCTTGGCATTGCCGAGTCCGAGCCGGTCGGGATCTGGGTCGGCTCGCTCGACGAGCGGAAGAACCCTCTAGCGGCCATTCGTGCTGCCGAGCAAGCCTCGGTTTCGCTGCTCGTCGTCGGCGACGGGCCGCTCCGGTCAGCGGTTGAGCGGTCCGCGCAGGGGCCCGTTCGGATCCTCGGTCATCGTGACGACATTCCTCGGCTCGTCGCGGCCGCCGACTTCTATGTCCTCACCTCGCGACGCGAGGGACTCGCCTTTTCCCTCCTCGAGGCAATGGCTTACGGACTTCCTGCGGTCGTGACCGACCTGCCCGAGAACGTCGAGGCAGTCAGCGACGCGGGCGTCGTCGTCCCATGGGGCGACGAGGGGGCGCTGGTGGCGGCCTTCCGTAGGCTCGTCGCGAACAAAGACGAGCGCACCGCACTCGGCGAGCGGGCGCGAAGCCGCATCGCCGAGCTCTTTGACGCTGAGGAGATGGTCAGGCGAACGCGCGCTGTGTACGACGACGTGCTCGTTGAGAGCCGCCACACCGTGCCGTAGCTACGCGTCAGGGAGCGCTCGATTGCTGCGAAGGCAAGCTCCGCGGCCCACGCCCCGCGAAGACCTCGAAGCGGAGACGCAGGCTGTCGAGGAAGCTGATCCGGACGTCGATGACTTCTACCGGCGGTCGGGGACTTCGAGGACTGTCATGTGCTGCGCGCCACCCTGCAATCCGACCGCGAAGCGCGGCGAGATCGCGCGAGAAGATCAGAGCATCGGCTACGACGACGATCGCTTCCGTTGCTACCGCGCGTAGTCCCGCCCTGCTCCGAAGGATTCCGTACCGACGAAGGAAGTACCCACGTGCGAAGCCAGCCTGATACCGCTGCCAGACGGATCGCCGAGTGGCGCTCGCGGAACCGATGTGAATCGCAATGGCCCCGCGGGCACCGATCGTCGACCATCCAGCCGCGCGAAGTCGTAGGGCCAAGTCGACATCTTCGGCGTACGACAGCACGCCTTCATCCAATCCACCGACTGCTTCCCAAGCACTCCTGCGGTACGCTCCTCCAGCGCCACACGGTCCCACGAGAAGGGGATGTGTGGTGGTCGCGCAAGCTGCTGGCAGATTGCGAAGTCGGGGGAAACTCGCCAGAGTCCTGTCTGCGGTCAGCCCGAAGCTCTCGATGCTCCGCGCTCCTGGGTAGAGCAAGAGCGCTGCTACGGAGCCGAGCCGCTCATCGCCGTCAAGAGGGTCGACAATCCGTTGGAGAAAGTCCGGCCGGCAGTCGACGTCGTTGTTCAAGAGCACCACGACCTCGCCGCTCCCGGCGCGCACGCCCCGATTACATGCGGTCGAGAAGCCGAGGTTTGTGTCCAGCTCGACTACTCGAACCTGCGGGAACGAGGCGCGCAGACGCTCGCGCGTACGATCGGTCGACCCGTTGTCGCAGACGATTGCCGTGTGCGGGACCGTTTGGAGTTCGAGATGCTTGAGACAGCTCTCGGTGAGTTCCCAGCGGTTGTGAACTGGGACGATGACGTCTATCGAATGGGCCATTGCAAAGTGCCGCGACTGAAGGTTCGCTATCGGTGCATCTTTCATTCTGGCCAATCCAACGAGGAGTCACTGCAAGAGTCTGCCCACCGGCTGACAACCGCATCGAAGTTCGGCGGATTGTTCCGTCGGACCCGACGCAACGCCACACCGATCTCGGCGGGCGCGTCAGGGGCGCGGGCTAGGCTGGCGAGTCGTGGGCCCGCTCGAGACAATCTCCTAGCAAGGATGAGATCTTGAAACGCACGGCGGCGTGGCGCTCTACTGTGCGGTTTGCTCTCTACCGCATGAGACGGGTTGCAGCGGAACTGCGACGCGTCAGCACGTCGTTAGCGGATTGCGTGCGCGACGCGCGCGCGGCTGCAGGACCGACGTTGCTGGAATTCCCAGGTGAGAATCAGGTCCCTCGCACGTTGCGCGATCGCCGCATCATCGCAGAGGCCGACGCCTGGCGCGCACGCCGAGGGGGCCGGCCTGCACGCGAAGACCAGCCCCGACCCGAGTTCTCCGAAGGAGCAGCTTCTCTGTCCGAGCGACAGGGGGGGCTCAGCACTGACCTCTCGGCGACTGACCAACGCCACCAGCCTCAGGCGAAGCTCATCGCCTTCTATCTACCCCAGTTTCATCCGATCCCGGAGAACGACGAATGGTGGGGTGAGGGATTCACGGAATGGACGAACGTCAGGCGCGCGAAGCCACTCTACCGCGACCACTTCCAGCCTCAGCTTCCGAGCGAGCTCGGCTTCTATGACCTTCGCGACCACCAAGTGCTCGACGTGCAGGCGGCTCTGGCGCGCGAATATGGAATCCACGGGTTCTGTTACTACTACTACTGGTTCAACGGGCGCCGAGTCCTCGAACGGCCGCTCGACCACATTCTGTCGAGCGGGAAGCCGCATATGCCGTTCTGCCTCTGCTGGGCGAACGAAAACTGGACGCGACGTTGGGACGGGCGTGAGAACGACGTTCTCCTACGCCAGGATTACACCGGCGATTGGGCCGACCGCCTGATTCGCGACCTGCTACCGGCGCTTGCTGACGAGCGATACATGACGATCAACGGCGCCGCAGCTCTGCTCGTATACCGAGCGGATGTCATTCCGGAGGGCGCTCGCGTCACGGACCGCTGGCGCCGTATAGCTCGGTCCGAGGCTGGACTTGACCTGCACCTGGCAGCGGTCCAGAGCCACGGGCTGACTGATCCTGTCCCGTACGGCTTCGACGCTGCGGTCGAGTTCCCGCCGCACAACATCCATGTTCCCGCCAACCCGCGTCGTGTCCGAGATCTGGATCCGCGTTTCGACGGAATTCTCGGGGACTACCGCGGTCTAATGCGCGCCCGTCTGGCGTTGCCGCTCCCTCAGTACGTCTGGTATCGGGGGGTCATACCATCGTGGGACAATACTGCTCGCCGCGGAACCAGCGCCCATCTCCTCGTGACATCGTCGCCGTACGAGTATCGCCTATGGCTCAGAAAGACAGTCTTGCAGGCGCTTGCTCGCGCTCCGGCTCAGGAGCCGCTTGTTTTCATCAACGCGTGGAACGAGTGGGGCGAGGGTACCCACCTCGAACCGGATGATAGGTATGGCCGCCAATGGCTCGAAGCGACTCGAGGAGCACTGATCGATGGCATCCGACAATACCTTGCTAGCGAGGGAATCATCATGAATGAGGCTCAAGCACTCGAATACGTCGCGGCGTCGATGCCCGCACCATGACCGCTGGAAATGCCCTGACACCTCTTAATAGCCGGGTCGTGGTTGATCGCGCACGCAGACTTACAGACGCCTGCCACTGGCAGGGACACATTCCCCTTGCTTTCTTCCTGATCGAGCTGCTGGCGCCACGCCGTCTCGTCGAACTGGGCACGTGGAAAGGTGACTCGTACTGCGCCTTCTGCCAGGCCATCGACACGCTGGGGCTCGACACGCGAGCCACAGCGGTAGACACGTGGCGGGGAGATGTCCAGACGGGCCCATATGGGCCGGACGTACTCGACGAGCTAAGGACTTACCACGACCCTCGCTATGGACACTTCTCAGACCTACTTCAGGCAACGTTCGACGAAGGCCTGGAGCACATCGACGACCGAACCGTCGACCTCCTTCATATCGATGGCGCTCACGAGTACGACGCCGTGAAGCACGACCTGGAGTCGTGGCTGCCGAAGCTGACTGACCGCGCGGTCGTTCTGCTCCACGACACACATGTCCGGGAACCTTACTTCGGGGTATGGCGGCTCTGGGAAGAGATCTCCGGGCGGCACCCGAGTTTTGCGTTTCCGCACAGCTTCGGACTGGGTGTTGTTTCGATGGGAGTGCGGCCGGATCAGAGCGTGGTCGACTTCCTCGGCAGCGCCGCAACCGATGGTGGGGCGTTGGCACGGCTCTTCGCGGCGCTCGGAGAGCGTGTTGCGTCACAACGGGGTGAGGTGCGTTATGTGGAGCAGCGTGCGGAGGTCGCTCAGATGCAGTTCGAGCTAGACGCGGCTGTCAAGGAGGTGGCAACGCTGCGAGCGATGAGGACGTTCCGCTATACGGCTCCTCTGCGCGCGCTGTACGCCCGCGTGTTCCCGTCCGACTGAAACGAGAAAACACCGGCAACGTCGACTCACCCTTCCGTGTCAGCTGCTTTCCTTGCGCCAGAAGACCCCCGTCCAGTCGATCGTGCGGAGTTCCTCGTGGATCTCGTGCTCGCTGCGAAAGTCGTCCACCGCCGCCTTGCAGGTTTCGAGTCCGTAGTCGTCGATGATCGTGTAGCCCCCGACGGAAAGTTTCGAGTAGAGAGCCTTCAAGGCGACGATCGTCGACTCATACAGATCCCCGTCCAGACGCAGTACCGCGAGGTTCTCGATGGGAGCCGCCGGAAGCGTTTCGCGAAACCAGCCCGGTAGGAAGCGAACACATTCGTCGAGGAGGTCATAGCGCATGAAGTTCGCCTGCACGTCTGCAACCGAAACCGCGAGCTCAGGGAACGTCCATAGGACATCCCCAGCGTCCGCGGGGTATGTCTCGCCGTCGGGTGGAGGTAGACCCTGGAAGGAGTCCGCAACCCAGACGGTGCGATCCTGTGCTCGGTAGGCCTTGCAGATGCCTCGCATGAATATCGTGGCGCCACCGCGCCAGACGCCCGTCTCGATCAGATCGCCGGGCACACCGCGCCGTAACACGTCGGTGACGCATGCCTGGAGGTTGTCCAGCCTCGCCAGTCCGATCATCGTCTCCGCAGACGCTGGCCAGTCCCGCCCGATCCGACGCTTATCGAGATCGAACTCATCGAGAGTCTGCTCACCGGGAACGAGGGCGGCGTCTTTCGTGAGTAAGCCGCAGAGACTCCGCTTGAGAAGGTCGAGGTAGAGAAGCTCGGGGCCCTGGTCGAGCGACTGGCGCATGGACCGTGATAATCGCATGCCGGCCACGATCGACCATTCACCCCTAGGATGCCGGCGCCCGCTGCGGCTTTTCGCGGTTCGCGGGTTCGCTCGCGGAGAGCCTCGGTGAAGTGTCGGTCACATCGGCGGCAGTCCTACGTTCGACGCTGGCCGTGCACGAGCGGAGGAACCTATGAGCGGCGCACCACGAGAACAGCCTGCCAGAATCGCCCAGGGTCATCGACGTACGTGACCACCTCAAAGTACGGCGACCAATTCCGCTCTACGTATGAGAGTGGTACAACAGCATCCCCATACCTATCTTCGATGCCTTCGTTAGTAGGCATGAATACCAGCTCTCCGGCGTCGTACGTCTCGTAATGCTCATGCAATCGGGGTTTATGTATCGCAAGCATCCGGTACCATTCCCGAGAGCTATTTTTCGGTACGTCTCTAATGAAATCTATGAAGCGCCGCGACTCGAGCGTCAGGCAAAAGACGCACCCTGGCCGTGCAACCCTTGCAAGCTCGCGCATCCAGTGGAGGTGAACCTCCTCAGGGAGGTGCGTGAAAACAGAATAGGCAATGACCGTATCGAAGTAGCTGTCGGGGTAGGGCAAGTTGCCGCGAGGAGCTATGCGATCGATTTGCCCCGGTATGTCTAGTGCGTGGCAGATGTCAACGATGGACTCATCGACATCGCAGCCAAAGAGGTTTTCTTCAGCCACATCCTTCCAGAAGAATCTCAAATAGCGACCCCAACCGCACCCAAAGTCGAGAAAGTGACTACGCCGCTGGAGAGGATTGCCCGCGTTGCGAGCGGACTCCTTGACAAAGGTCCAGAACGCAAAGGCTTCATGTAGGGCCTTCGCGTTCGCAGAACCTACATAGGTCGTCTGTATTGCCTCAGAAGGGAAGCCTGGAAAGTCAATGTCGTTTACTCTTCGTGAGGAAGTACTTGCGATCAGCAGGTCAAGCCACTGTCTGTCGCTCAACTCGGCAACCGCGCCGGGCAATCTATGCGTCATCCTTCCACCCCCGCGTGAGACCGCGCGTATTCGTAACGGATCGTGGCTCTAGCCGCCAAGCAACCGCTCACGGTAGAGACCGACGATGTCACGTGGGTGACCGAGCGCTTGCACGTGGCCGGCTTGAAGCAAGACAACGCGTTCGCAGAAGCGCTCCATGAGCTCGAGGGCATGGCTCACGAAGACGACCGTTTTCCTTTCGGCCTTGAACCGCTCGAACGTCGCAAAGCACTTCTCCTGGAACGCCTGGTCTCCGACTGCCAGCACTTCGTCGAGAAGGAGAACGTCGAAAGGAATCTGGATCGCTATGGAGTACGCCAGCCGGACGAGCATTCCCGACGAGTAGTTCTTGAGCTTCTGGTCGACGAAGCGCTCGAGCTCCGCGAACGCGAGGATGTCTTCGTATCTTCCGTCGAGCTCACGGTGGCTCAGCCCGGCCAGGGTCCCGTTGACGCGGATGTTGTCGCGGGCGCTGAGCTCTCCGTTGAAGCCAACTCCCAGCTCGATGAACGGTGACAGGAGGCCCCTGACCCGAACGCGCCCAGAGTCGGGCACGTAGATGCCGGCGAGGATCCTCAGCAGCGTGCTCTTGCCGCTCCCGTTCGGCCCGATCACCCCGAAGAACTCGCCCGAACCGACGGAAAATGTGACGTCCGTGAGCGCGTCGTTCCGCTCATACGTCGTGCCGCGGAACGGATGCAGGAAGTACTCCTTGATGAATGTCCGCTGCTCGTGCGGAATCCGGAACGTCTTCGAGACCGCTGCCACCTCGATTGCGGCTGCCATTCAGAGCCTCTCCGCGAAGTAACGGCCCTCACGTCTGAAGATGACGAGAGCAGCGATGAAGAGGAGCGCGACGATAGCGATGGGGATGAGGCGGCCACCCGCGCCCGCGTACACGGTGGCCGCCGTTAGGTCGTTGGGGCCGCTCGCACCCCCGAGCATGACGTGGCGGATGTCCTGCATGACCTGCACGAACGGGTTGAGGAAGGCGGCCTTCTGCGCCCAGTCGGGAAGGATCCCGATCGGATAGAAGATCGCGCAAGCGAAGAAGAGCAAAGACGCGGCGAGCTCCCAGACCTGGCTGATGTCGCGGAAGCGAACGTACAGCGCGCTGAGCAGCAAGCCGAGGCCAACGGTGAAGAGGTACAGCTCGGCGAGCAGCGGGACGATGAGCAGCCACTCGATCTGAGGTGTGAGTCTCTGGATCGCTGCGAAGATGACGAAGGCGAGTAGGTTCACGCAGAAGGTGATCCCGATCGCGACGGAGGCCGAAAGCGGGATCAGGATTGGATCGAACGCCAGTCGCCGCAGGGTCGCGCCTCCCTCGACGATCGACGGCAGCATCGCCGTCACGGAGTCGATGAAGAACAAGAAGAGGAGGATCCCGATCAGGAGGAAGAGCGTGAAGTCCTCCGTCTGGTTCGCGGTTTTCAAGAGGTGGGCGAAGACGAGCCAGAGCACGCCGAAGTACGCGAGCGGTTTGACGAGCGACCAGACATACCCGAGAGCTGCGTCGGTGTACCTGGCCTTGAAGTCGATGACGCCGATGACGCGCAGGACGCGGAGGTAGTACGCGACGCCACTCGTGGCTTTAGCCCTTGCCGGCGGATACGAACTCTCGCTCACGTGAGTACGACAGGCTAATGGAGCGGTAGGCGGGATCGCCCGACTGCTGCAGCGGGAGCAGTCGAGGCGGCGGAAGCGTGAGGTGGGTGCCTCATATCAGGCGGCAGCGGACGAGCGTGCGGAGCACGCGAAGCCCGTCGAGCGACGTGAGCTTCTTCCCAGCCTCGCGGCCGCGCGCCTTGTAGGAGATCGGCACCTCGTGGATCCGCTCGCCGGCCCGGAGCACCCGCGCGGCGATCTCGGGCTCGATCCCAAAGCCCCGCTCGCGCAGCGGGAGCGACCGGAAGAGTTCGGTGCGCATCGCTTTGTGGCACGTCATCACGTCCGAGATCCAGCAGTTGTAGAGGACGTTCGTCGCGAAGGTGACGGCCTTGTTCCCCAGCACGTACCAAAAGCTGAACGACGACTGGGACGTCCAGGCGCGGGTGCCGAAGACGACCTTTGCGTCTCCGGAGACCAGGGGCTCGAGGACATCGGCGAGATCCGACGCCCGGTACTCGAGATCGGCGTCGAAGATCGCGGCGAACTCGCAGCTGGCATGGTCGAGCGCAGTCCGCACCGCCGCCCCTTTGCCTTCGTTCTCAGGGTGGAACACGATGCGCACGTTGTCCGGCCAGGTGCGCGAGCCGAGCAGCTCTCGCGTGCCGTCGGTGGAGCCGTCGTCGACGACGATCAGCTCGCGGCTCGTGATCGGGAGCTCGGCCGTCAGCGCATCATCGATCGCTGCTTCCACAGTCGCTCGCTCGTTGAACACGGGCATGAGGATCGAGAGGTCGCCGGCCATCGCGCGAATCCTGCCCGTGCCACCGGCCGATGTCGATCTCGAACGCGGTTCGTCTCGGAGAAGTGCTCTTGTCTCCGTCTATGGCATCGTGAAGCCATGCGCTTCAAGGATCACGACCCGCACCAGTTCCACGCCCGCATCCGCCCCATCGATCCACTGCCGTGATGGCGCCCGACGTCTCTTCGGTCTCACCGCTCGAGCCGTATGTCATCCGGGTTTTCTTCGATGCCGGTGAGGTTCGGGACGTGGACATCGAACCGCTACTGGGAGGCCCGGTGTTCAGGCCTGTTCGCGATCGTGAGGAGTTCGTGCGCGTCCGGGTGGACGAGCAGACACGGGCCGTTGCCTGGCCGAGTGGCGCGGATCTCGATCCCGATGTGATCTATGGGATTGCTCTGCCAGCTCGACAGCCTGCAGCGCGCGTCACTACACCCCAAGTGGTCTGAGCGCCGGGCCGAGAAGGGACTTTCGACCCGCTCGCGTTCGCACGCCCTAGCTGCGCGGAGGCACGAACCAGACGTTCATCTCGCCGCCCCGCGCGTACTGTCTGAACCGAAAGTGACGGGCGCCCTTGCGCTGTGTGCAGTAAATGGTCACGGGCGGCAAAATCCACGGCTGGGTGATGACAACCGCCTCGCGTGGTGCGTCACACACGCGACGGGCGAGATCGGTCGTTCGTGGCGTCTCCACGGGCCGGCCGAGATAGAACTCGAGATCTCTGGGGTACGGCACATGGGCGAACACGGGTGCTGATGGTGGCGCGAGCGCACGGATCGTCTCGGCTACATCCCGTGTCGATTCGCGTGGTAGCCGCGTGACCCGAACTATGTACGGAGCCGAAATAAGTGCGACAAGTCCGAGCGTCGTCACAGCAATCAACGTTCGAACGCCGAGCCGGCGGGTGGTGGCGAAGCGAGCGAGGATCATCGCAATCCCGCTCGCGAGAAGGATCACGAGCGGCACGAGGAGGAAGCTGAAGAATCGCGGGGCGACGTGGGTTCGGGTGAGCCACAGCGTGATGACCGTTGCCAGTACGCCTGCGCTGAGGATGAGGCTCGAGTCACGGCTACGGAGAAGCGGGCTCGAGCCAATGAGCAGCGCGAGCGGCACAACGATCGCCAGCGCTCCGAGACCTGGGTCATAGAGCGTCTCGTCGATCCATATCAGCGCCGGCCACAGGGTCTGATCGATCGGTGCGGTGATGATCCATGCGGCGGCGATGGGGCTGCCGTATTCCTGCCGCGAGCTCTCCAAGAGGTCGTCGATGTGAGGGCTGTACCAGGCGATGATCGCGAGGAACGACACTGTCAGCCCGACAGCCGTCCGACGGCGAAGTTCTCGGTTTGTGAGCAGAACAGCGCCCGTCGCGGCGAACGCTATTCCGAAGTGTGGCAGCGTCCATGTGCCAACGACCCCGGCGCCGCAGAAAGCGACAATCGTCCAGATTCGTGGTGAGCGATTTGCTTCGAGTGCAGCGACCGTCAAGACGCTCATCGCGAGAAAGGCCAGACCGTACCCGCGTGCTTGGCGTGTGATGTCGAGGAGCAGCGGCGAGGCCGTGGCGAAGAAGAGGAAGAGCACACCCGATAGCAGGCCCAGCCGTTTGTGGAGCCACGCGGTAACGAGGATCACTCCGGCGACGAACGGGACTGCGGACCAGAGTCGAAGGGCGATCTCGGACTCTCCGAACAGTGAGGTCGTCGCCCAGCCGAGGAGGCTGAAGAGCTCGTGGTTGTTCGGGACGTAGTGCCCGATGAGGATCTCGTCAGGTCCGCCCGTGATGTAGTCCCTGACCGTCGTGAGCTCGTCGCTCGAGTAGCTCTGGTTCAGCCCGGCGAAACGCGACAGACAAAGGATCGAACCCAGGAGGAAGTAGCCGGCTGCGGTAAGGAGGCCGGTGAGGTCCTTCGTCCCCGAGCGACTCGTAGAGTCGGCGTCGCTCACATCAAAAGACAGCCAACGAATGTGCGGAGGACGTGGATCCCGGCGAACGCGGTGAGCGTCTTTCCCGCCTCGGTCGCGCGCTCGTTGAAGACGGGCATCAGGATCGAGAGGTCGCCGGCCATCGCGCGAAATCCTGCTGATTCGACCGGCTGACGCGCCTATGGAAGCGGCGCGACGCGGCTCAGCTGCAGGGTGCCGGCCGAGCCGATGATCGCGTCCGCCGTCGTCTTCGCCCTCACGGTGTATGCGGCGACCGGTACGGGCGTGCGGAACGCTCGGAGCGCCGGGCTCGTGACCTGACCGATCGACGCAGCGACGGCGGCTTCCGGCGGAACCGAGAGCTCGACCGGGCGCGGCTCGATCTCGAGCCAGCGACCGCCCGGGTACTGGCGCACCCGCTCGACCTCGAGCTTGATCGAGCCCGCTCCCGCGGCGACGAGCTTGCCCCGCAGACCAAGGCTGAACGTCGAGCCGGACTTCGCCGCGAAGAGCTGTCGGCTGGCGCGTTTCAGGTGCTTGAACGGACTCACGTCGGCGCCTCCGTTCGGGTGCACCTCGAAATGAAGGTGCGGATTCCCATTTGCATCTCCCGAGTCCCCATTCCATGCGACCTGCTCTCCCGCTGAAACCCGGCCTCCGTCCGGTACCGCGAACGTGACGTCCTTGACGCAGCCACCCTTGTTGTCGTTTCGCGCGGTCAGGTCGTTGTTCAGGTGGATGTACAGATACATCGTCCCGCTGCGCCCGTACAGGTAGAGCATGCAGCCCCCGAGGCCTGACTCCGCGTACTCGACGCGTCCGTCCTCGACGGCGACGACGGGTGCGCGCCATGCGTTCTCCATGTCAATCCCTGCGTGTCGCCCGTTTCCGCGCGGGTCGCCGTAGTTGTCCCAGAGCTCCGTCTTCGCGACGAGCGGGAAGACGAGCCGCGGCACGCCTTGCTCGAGCCCGCTTGCTGCCGGTGTCGTCAACGTTGCGGCGGCGAGACCGGCGAGGAGGAGGGCGACAAGAGTCTCTAGAAATATCGTCCGGTGGCGTCTCATACGAGAAAGTGCTCCGGTCCGCGCTCGAAGGGCGGGACGCTAGCAGAGCCGTGCCCGTGGCGGCGTGTCCGGGACGATCGCTCAGTTTCAGCTGTCCGTTCGGGTAGGGTGGCGCGCCGGAAGCACTCCTATTCTTCGGCCGTGGGCCGCCTGCACTGGCTGTTTGTGCCTCGCTGCCGTCGTCGCCGACCTTGGCCCCTGTCCCCGAGGCTCGCCGGCTGATGAGACCTGCGGGTCGTCAGGTGCCCTTCGGGCTCGGCGGTCGTTTCGTCATCGGGCCCAGGCTCGCGCCCCGGTCCCGAGGTCTGCTCCGCCGCGCCCGGTATTGGGCCGTCAACGTCGCCGTTGCCGCGATGTACTTCTGGTTCGCGAAGGCGCACTTCCTTGCGTGGCTCAATTCGGGCGACCTGCGTGGTCTCGGTGTGGTCGCGATCGAGACGGTCGTCGCGGTGCTGATCCTCACCCGGCGAGCGCCGATCGAGACAAGTGGCCGCCTCGTTGCGTGGGTTGCGACAGTCGTAGGCATCGTCGGGCCGATGCTGGCACGGCCAACGGATGGTGGCTGGTCCGGCGCGCTATACCTGCAGCTCGCGGGCGCAGCGTTCGCGTTCGCCAGCCTGTTCGTGATCGGCCGGTCATTCGGCCTGGTCGCAGCGAACCGTGGGATCGTCACCCGCGGGCCCTACGGGCTCGTTCGTCATCCCATCTACCTCGGTTACGTCGTCGCGAATCTCGGATACCTGCTCGAGAACCCGTCCTCTCGCAACGCCGTGATCATCGCTGTTGCCACGTCTGCCCAGCTCATAAGGATCAGCTGCGAAGAGGAAATCCTGTCGCACGATCAGGCGTACTCAGCGTATCGTCGTCAGGTGCGCTTCCGGTTGATTCCGCACGTGTACTGATGGCGTCGCCGCGCGCATGACTGAGAGAGACCCGGCCATGCACAAGGCGGCCTCGAGGGGGTTCGTAAAGCGCGTGCTGCCGCTTGTGCTGGCGGTGCCTCTCATCGTGGTTCCTGCGGTCGCGTACCTGGTTCTGTCGACAGCGAGCCATGGCGGAGGCCTCCCAGTCGCGCAGGGCTCGAGTGGAGGAACGCTCCACCCGCTCGCCGGAGACTTCCAGCCGAGCGAGATCACACTCGACGACTGCGACGGCGATTCGGCTTGCCTCGAGCAGGCGTTCGGCAATCTTTCGTTTCGGGAGGGTCCGAGGGCCGCGCTCGTTGTCTTCGAGTCCCGTATCGCCGTCGAGCCCGAGGTCGAGAAGAACTGCCACCGGATCGTGCACAGGATCGGATCGGCTGCTCTCGAGCGGTTCGATGGGAACATCGCGAGAACGTTTGCCGCGGGCGCGCCGACCTGCGTTTCTGGTTATTACCACGGGATTCTCGAGCGGGCGTTCCTCGGCGTCTCGTCGAAGGCTGAGCTCGGCAGGATCGCACGCAAGCTCTGCGTCGGGGGCGGCCTGCGCCGTCGTGGATTCCTCGACTACCAGTGTCGCCATGGTCTCGGGCACGGCCTCATGATCCAAACCGGTTACGACCTCCCTCTTGCCTTGTCTTTCTGCGCGAGCCTTGGAACGGGATGGGATCACCGCGCATGTGCCGGCGGTGCATTCATGGAGAACCTCGACACGCGATTTGGGTTCCGCTCGGCTTGGCTCGACGACGACGATCCGCTCTATCCCTGCGAACGCGTTCGAGCGCGGGACAAGCACTCGTGTTACCTCCGCGCGAGCTGGCGGATCCACATTCTCGGCGGGGGGGACTTCAGGAAGACGGTGGCTGACTGTGCTCAGCTCGGCGTATGGATGCAGACGTGCTTCCGGGGCTTCGGTCGAGATGTCGCCGAGGTTGCGCGCTATGCACCGGGCAAGACGCTCCGTCTTTGCCGGCTCGCCGGTGCTCGGCAGGGCGACTGCCTGATGGGCGCGGCGCGGACCATCGCGAATGCCTCGGGACCGCGAGGCATCAGGCCAGCATCGGCTCTCTGCGAGCGGGCGCCACGATCGACTCGCGCTGCCTGCTTCTCGGGTGTGGGGCTTGTGCTTGGGATGCTCCAGCCCACGAACTCGAGCCGTCGCGCTGCCTGCTCGAGGCTGACCCCACGTTATGTCGAGGCGTGCATCAGCGCTGCGCTTGCCGAGGTCGATCCAAGCGGCCGCGACGCCTGGGGTTAGGTGAATGTAGGTGCGCCGTCGCCTCAGGCCGCCTCGATAGAGTCCGCGCCGATGAAGATCGCCGTCTGCGTGAAGCACGTGCCGGACGCGACCGTCCACAAGCGGATCGATCCCGCGACGAAGCGGCTCGACCGCTCCGGCGAGGCGGCCCTCAACCCGACCGACCTGAACGCGGTCGAGGAGGCGCTGCGGATCAAGGAGGCGCAGGGCGGGGAGGTCGTGCTCGTATCGCTCGGCCCTGCGAAGGCCGCCGACTCGCTGCGGAAGGCGCTCGCGATGGGTGCCGATCGCGCCGTGCTGATCAGCGACGACGCGGCCGCGGGCTCCGACCTGCTCGGAACGAGCCGTGTGCTCGCTGCCGCTCTCGAGCGCGAAGCGGCCGACCTCGTCATCTTCGGGCAGGCGTCGAGCGACGGCGACGGAGCGGTTCTCTGGGCCGCGGTTGCGGATCGACTCCGCCGGCCCGTGGTCTCGCAGGTAGCGTCGCTGACAGTCGACTCGAGTTCCGTCACCGGAAAGCGGCAGACGGAGCACGGCTACGACCTCATCTCGGCTCCGCTGCCTGCAGTGGTCGCGGTCTCGGACGCGATCAACGAGCCGCGATACCCGTCGCTCAAGGGGATCATGGGCGCGAAGACGAAGCCGCAGGAGACTCTGTCTCTGGCCGATGTCGGAGTAGCGCCCGACGCCGCCGGTGACGCTGCCGCGAGGACCACCGTTCTCGACCTCGGTCAGCCGCCCTCTCGGGGGGATCAGCTCAAGATCGAGGACGACGGAAGCGCCGCGCAGAAGATCCTCGACCTCGTTCTCGAGAGGCGATTGCTGTGAAAGCTCTGGTGTTCCTCGAGCATCACGAAGGCGAGCTCGAGAAGGGTGGCCTGGGTGTTCTCTCCAAGGCAGCGTCGCTCGGAGAGGCTGTGGGCGTCGTGCTCGGACCTGGAGCGTCCGAGCTTTCGGCCCGCGCTGGTGCCTTCGGCGCGGCGAAGTCCTACGTATGCGAGAGCGAGGCGCTCATCGCGCCGCTCCCGCAGTCGCGCGTCGACGCGCTTGCGGCGCTCGTCGAGAAGACCGGCGCGAACGCGGTTCTCTTTGCCGCCTCCGTCCTCGCTGCCGATGTCGCGGCGGGCCTCGCAGCTCGGCTCGATGCCGGCCTCAACTGGGATCTGACCGACCTCGCTCTCGTCGACGGCGAGCTCATCGGGAAGCGCCCTGCACTCGGGGACACGGTGCTTGTGGATGTCGGCTGGAGGGGATCGCCCAGGATCGGCCTCTTCCGCTCCGGGGCGTTCGACCCCGTCGAGTCGGTCGGGTCGGCCGACGTGGAGCCGTTCGATTTCACCGCCGAGGACTTCTCCGCTCTCGCGACGCTCGTCGAGCAGACGCAGGAGGAGTCGAGCGGGCCGTCGATCGAGGAGGCGGACATCATCGTCGCCGGCGGTCGCGGGCTTGGCTCGCCGGAGGCGTTCTCGCTGTTGGAAGAGCTCGCGGCCGCGCTCGGTGGCGCCGTCGCAGCGACGCGGGCGGTCGTCGACGCCGGCTGGTACCCGTACTCGACCCAGGTCGGCCAGACCGGGAAGACCGTGTCGCCGAAGCTGTACATCGCCTGTGGGATCTCGGGGGCGATCCAGCACAAGGTCGGGATGCAGGGCGCCGGCACGATCATCGCCATCAACAAGGACCCGAACGCGCCGATCTTCGACTTCTGCGACATAGGGGTCGTCGGCGACCTGCACCAGATCGTCCCGAAGTTGACCGAGCTCGTTTGCTCCAATCGCGCCTAGTGGTCGCTCCGGGAAATACGCCACCCCTTCGCGCGGCTGCGAACACATCGCACGCCGTCGTCCTCAGTCGACCACATACCTTCTGGTATGCGGCCTCCCTGCGTCCTAGGCCTGCTCGGTTCTCGCCGGCGAATGGGCACCGAACTTCCCGGAGAGACCACTAATGGCCAGACCGATCGACTTCGCTCCGGAGTTCGGCTCGACCGACGTAGTCGGCGCGCCCACGGATCCCCGCGACGAGCGCATCGAGGTCGGCGTAGCCATCGTAGGAGGCGGCCCCGGAGGGCTTGCGTGCGCGATCCGGCTCGGCCAGCTTCTCGAGGAACATCCAGAGGTGAAGGAGCGACTCGGCGAGGTTCCCATCGCCGTAATCGAGAAGGGCAAGCAGCCAGGCTCGCACCTCCTCTCCGGCGCGGTCGTCAACCCGCGGCCACTTCGTCAGCTCTTCAGAGGCCGGCTCACCATGGCCGATATCCCAAACTACGGCGAGGTTCCGGGCGAAGCCGTGTACCTTATGTCCAGGCGCTCTGCGGTGCGCATCCCGCCGCCGCCGACGATGCGAAACCACGGCAACGTCATCGTCTCGATCTCCGCGCTCGGACGGTTCCTAGCGGAGCAGGCAGAGGCTCTCGGGGTCGCTGTTCTCCCGGAGACGACCGCGACGAAGCTGCTCGTCGAGCACGGTCGCGTCGTCGGGATCAGGACGGGCGATCGCGGCCGCGGCCGCGAAGGCGAGGAGCTCTCGACCTTCGAGCCGGGGAGTGACGTCACGGCCGGGCTGACCGTTCTTGCAGAGGGCACGCAGGGATTCCTCACGGGCGCGGCGCTCGAGCGCTTCGGGCTCTCCGGCGAGAACGCGCAGATCTGGGCGCTCGGCGTGAAGGAGGTCTGGCGCGTCCCGAAGCCGCTCCGGCGGATCGTGCACACGATGGGGTGGCCGCTTCGCAAGTCGGCCGGCTACGGCGAGTTCGGCGGCTCGTTCATCTATCCGATGGGTGACGAGCTCGTCACAGTCGGCTTCGTCGCGGGCCTCGAGGCGAAGGACGTCGAGTTCTCGGTGCACGACGTCCTGCAGGAGTTCAAGACCCACCGGCTCGTCTGGAAGATCCTCCGCGGCGGCGAGCGCGTCGCCTGGGGTGCGAAGACGATCACCGAAGGCGGGTACTACTCCCTCCCTCGGCGGTTCAATGCGCCGGGGCTGCTGCTCGTGGGCGAGGGAGCCGGGCTCGTGAACGTGCCGCGTCTAAAGGGAGTCCACTACGCGATCGAGTCGGGACGGCTCGCTGCCGACGCGGCGTTCCGCGCGCTCCAGCGTGGGGAGGTCTCGAGCCGCGTGGGAGCGCTCGACTCGTATGACGCGTCACTACGGCAGAGCCCGATGTGGACCGAGTTGCACGAGGTGCGCAACATGCGCCAGGCCTTCGACAGGGGGTTCTTCGTCGGCGGCGCCGTCGCCAGCATGATGACCGTGACGAAAGGGCGCATGCCGAACGGGCGCTTCCCGACCCACCCGAACTCCGCGGCGCCACTCATTCGGACAGGACGAGCTTCGAGCTACCCCAAGCCGGACGGCAAGTACGTCTTCGACAAGCTCTCGTCGGTGTTCGCGTCGGGCAATAGGACCAGGGACGACCAGCCGAACCACCTCAAGGTGATGACCCGGGTGCGCCGCCCGGTTGCCGAGGCGTGGGAATGGATGTGCCCCGCGCACGTGTACGAGGTCGGCCGGGATCTCGGGGACGGCCTGGTGTCCGTCGAGATCACACCGTCGAACTGCGTTCAGTGCGGCGCGATCACGGCCAAGGGTGGGCAACTCACGCCGCCCGAGGGCGGCTCGGGCCCCGAGTACACGCTCACCTGAGCGACGGGGTCTGACCCCGGGTCTGAGGTGAGAACCCTCCGCGAACTGTCCATTTCCAGGACTTCTGGGCCATTCCGGTCACAAGGCCGGGGTCAGACCCCGGGCATGTCTTCAACGGTCAGTTCCCGCTGCGCTCGGCCCAGGCCCGCGCCATCGCAACGCGATCGGCGAGCGATGGGTGAGTACCCAGCATGAGCTGAGCCCACGCGGGCGGGGCGGGATCACCGAGCCCCGTTTCCGAGAAACCGATCATGAGCCCCTCGAGCGACGCGGGGTCACGCGTCACCTGGAGGGCCTTCCAGTCAGCCTCCGCCTCCATCCTCCGTGAGATCGTGCTCGCGAGCGGAGTCGTCACGAGCTGGAAGACGACCACCACGAGCAGGGCGAGAGGGACAGCCTCGGGCGCGCCCATTCCTCCTCGCCGCCGCGTCGCGCGCATGAGGATCCAGGCGCCGGGTACCGCGAACAGGGCGAACCAGCCGATCCCCTCGGGGAGATGGGTCTGCGAATGGTGCGCGAGCTCGTGCGCGAGCACGACTCGCTGCTCGCCGTCGGAGAAGGGGGCCTGGAGCATCGTGTCCCACAAGACCACGCGCCGCGCCGGCCCGAGCCCGTAGGCATACGCGTTTGCCTGATGAGTGTCGTTGCTGACTTCCTCGACGCGAATTGGGATGCGCGATAGCCCGAGCTCTCCCTCGTAGCGCCGCGCATCGGCGAGCAGCGCCCTGTCGCGTAGCGGACCGGTGGTGGAGTCGAGGTACGGCGCGACAAATGTGAAGAGTGCCGCGATCGCCACGAACACGGCCGCACCGGGGAGCCACCAGCGCTCCCCGAGCCAGCGCGCCAGGCCCATCACGATGAGAAGAGCGAGGCAGATCGAGAAGAACTCGGCGGCGAGAATGACCCAGTCCTCGACGATCCAGTCCAGGTAGCCCAGGTCCGACTGGTCATGTCGGCGGCTCCACCAGTGGGCGGCGATTCTGAACGGGAGCCCGACGAGCCAGGCGATGCCGAGCCCGAGCATCCCGAGCAGCATCCCCGTCCCGATCGGCCCGGCCGACGATTCCCGCGTGAAGGCTGCGCCTCGGCGCGCGTAGATCCACAACGTCGCAAGCAGCGCGACCTGGGCCAGAATCCAGAGGACGTAGAAGAACCGTTCGTAGCGCCGCGCGTCGTCGACGAGCTCGGCGCCGAACCTCTTCTCGACGTCGATCGCCGGAAGGCTCAGGTCGCCGGGAACCGCGGTCGGGAACAGCAGAACGGCACCGACGACGAGAGCTGCCGCGACGGCGAGCCCGAACGCTGTTCTCAGAGCGTGTCCCCGGTGAACGCGAACGGATCGGGCCAGACGACCAGCTCCGGCGGCGCCCCTTCGAGCACCGGCGCGGCGCAGGGGTACCGATCCGTCAACAAGCCGAGATACGCATACGTCTGAGCGTTGTAGCGAAGACAGGAGGCGCCGAGGTTGCGGAGACCCTCGGGCATCTCGCCTCGCGCGAGGGCGTACCACCATCCGAGGAGCCCGACCACGAACGCGACGCCGCCGAGCGCCCCGCCGAGGATGAGCGCCGGAATCGCGAGGAAGGCGCGAAAGAGGATCTTCCAACGGCTCTGGCGCGTTGGCGGGTCGAGCTCGACGTCGATGCCATACGAGCCGGCACGGCCGGTGAACCCCGGGAAGCGACGTCCCACCACGTAGAGGAACGCGATCACGTGCGTCGCGTAGCGGACGTAGGCGGCCAGGAAGCGGTGGAGCGCCGTTGGAATGCGGCCTGCCGCGAGCCCGACGAACCACGCGGCTATGGCCGCGAAGAACGCGGCGACCGACCAGAGCGTCAGCCAGACGAGGTGGGGAATCACGAGGAAGAGTCGGAAGAGGACAGTCAGGCGTGGGCGCTCGAGGTCGTCCGTGACGACAATTCGGACGGGGTGCGCCGGCAGCTCTGCATAAGGCTCGGCGAGCTTGGGGTCGGACGTGGGGTACCGCGGTGTGAGAAGCAACAGGTAGCCCCCGGTCTGCGCTCCGTAGCCGATCGCGAACGCGGTCAGGTCTCGGAGTCCTCTTGGAGCGCTACCGCGAGCGAGAATGCCGAACCACGCGAGGAATGCAGCTGCCGAGGCAGCTCCGCCGGCCGAGAAGGCGAACCATGCGGCTTGCTCGTCTCCTCCGTTCGACCACTGCCAGGACGACGACTGACCGGGGGACCCGCTCGAGAAGCCGCCCCCGAGTGCGGACGCGAGGAGCAACGCGGGTAGCGCGAGGATCAGTCGGAAGAACCCGCCCCAGCGACCTTGGCGCACGGGCGGGTCGATCTCCACGTCGACTGGGTACCCGGGTGCGCCGCGGAACCCAGGGTAAGGATTTGCAGCCAGGAGGACGTACGACGCGACGTGTGTCGCATAGCGGACGTAGCCCGCGACGAAGTCGTGGAGGTTCTCGGGCGCCTTTCCTTCGATCAGGACGGCGAGCCAGAGGATGAAGCCGACCACGAACGCCGCGATTCCCCAAAGCGTGAGCCAGATGACGTGCGGAATCGCAAGGAAGAGGCGGAAGAAGACCGTCAGCCGGCTGCGGCCCAGATCGCCGTCTCGCACGACGAGCCTGATCGGGCGCGCTGCTGGGTCGACCGCCACGCGCGCATTGTCGTCATTACGATCGGCCGATGGGACATCTTCCGATCTCGCGCGACGACGTGGAGCGTGCTGCGGACGTCATAGCCGGCCGGCTCCATCGGACTCCCACGCTCCCATGTGAAGCCCTCGGGCCGAGACACTCTCTGAAGGCCGAGCTTCTCCAGCGCACCGGCTCGTTCAAGCCGCGGGGAATGCTGACCAAGCTCGCGTCGCTCACCGAGGAGGAGAAAGCGCGCGGGATCGTCACCTGGTCAGCGGGCAATGCAGCCCAGGGCGCCGCATTCGCCGCGGCTCAGAGCGGAGTGGAATGCATGGTCTTCATGTGGGCCACCGCGAACCCGCTCAAGGTCGCCGCCACGCGTGCGTTCGGGGCGGAGGTCGATCTGGCCGCCACGGGCCCGGCGGACGCGCACGAGCGGCTCCTCGAGTACGTAGAACGGACGGGACGCACGTTCGTTCACCCATTCGACGATCGGGTTCTCCAGACCGGGCACGGCACTCTCGGGCTCGAGATCGTCGAGGACGTGCCCGACGTGGCGACGATCGTGGTTCCTGTCGGTGGCGGCGGCCTCATCGCCGGCGTCGCGTCGGCCGTCGACTGCACCGTCATCGGCGTCGAGCCCGAAGGCGCCCCAACGTTGACCGCCGCGCTCTCGGAAGGAGAGCCCGTGCGAATCGAGCCGCGTTCGATCGCGGACGGGCTCAATGCGCCGTTCACGGGGAGTGGGACGCTCGCCGTGTGCCGCGACCGGGTCGACCATGTCGTGCTGGTGAGCGACGACGAGATCGCTGAAGGCATGCGCTTCCTGTACACCCGCGCCAAGCTCGCCTGCGAGCCGGCGGGGGCCGCGGCCGTGGCGGCCTTGCTCGCCGGGAAGATCGTGGTCGAGCCTGGGTCTCCAGTCGTCGCCGTCGTTTCGGGCGGCAACGCGGATCCCCAGATCGCGGCTGGTATCCTGGCAGGCCGATGAAGACCGAGATCCACCCCGACTACGTTCTCGCGCACGTCACCTGCTCGTGTGGCAACGAGTTCTGGACGCGTTCCACGAAGCCCGAGCTGCACGTGGAGATCTGCGCCGAGTGCCACCCCTTCTATACGGGGAAGCAGAAGCTCGTCGACACGGGCGGTCGGGTGGAGCGCTTCCAGCGCCGCCTCGAAAAAGCCGGCTCAGCCCTTCGAGCTGGGCTGTGGCGATCCGCACGCCCGAGGGCGACATCACCGAGGTCGTCAACGAGATCTCGTCGCCCATGCAACGTCGGCGGATCTGGCGTCTTCCGGTGATCCGTGGCGTGATCGCGCTCGGCGAGTCGCTCGCGATCGGCTTTCGGGCCCTGGCGATCTCCGCCAACGTTGCCTCGCAGGAGCGTGACGAGGAAGGGGAGATCAAGACACAGATCGGGCGCGGCCAGATCATCTTCTCGTTCGCGATCGCGATCGGCTTCGCGCTCATGCTGTTCAAAGTCGGCCCGGCGTTGCTGACGAACTGGCTCCCGATCGAGTCGACTGAGGTCTTCGTGGTCGTCGAGGGCCTCATCCGCGTCACCGTGTTCATCGGATACATCCTCGTGATCTCATTGCTTCCGGATCTGCGCCGCGTGTTCCAGTACCACGGCGCCGAGCACAAGGCGATCAACGCGCTCGAGGCGGGTGCCGAGCTGACGCCCGCCAACGTGCAGAAGTTCAGCTTGATCCACCCACGTTGCGGAACAGCCTTTTTGCTCTGGGTGATGGTGATCGCGATCTTCGTGTTCGCTTTCGTCGGACGCCCGGTCTGGTACTGGCTGATCCTGAGCAGGATCCTCCTCCTTCCCGTGATCGCCGGGCTCGCGTACGAGCTCATCCGCTACGCCGGCAAGCATCAGAACAATCGCGTGCTCATGACGCTCCTCGCGCCGGGGCTCTGGCTGCAACGGCTGACGACCCGCGAGCCGAGCGACGATCAGGTCGAGGTCTCGATCCGCGCGCTGCAAAGCGTGCTCGATCGTGAGGCCGCCGAGACGCCCGAGCAGCGCCAGCTCGAGTCCCGTGTTGAAGTGATGGCTTAGTGCCCCGAATCGTCAGAGAAGCCGACATCACCTGGGAAGGCACCCTCTCTCGCGGGGCAGGCGTCGTGAGCGCTACGAGCTCCGGAGCGTTCGATCTCCCGGTCACCCTCGCATCGCGTGTCGGCGATCCCGAGGGGAAGACGAGCCCGGAGGAGCTGCTCGCCGCAGCGCACGCGACCTGCTGGGTGACCTCGCTCGCCGGCGAGCTTGCCAAAGCCGGGACGGCGCCGGAGCATCTCGAGGTCCGCTGCACGATCACGATGGACGAGGTCGAGGGAGTGGGTCACCGAATCGTCTCGTCCTCTCTCTCCGCGCGGGGGACGGCTCCTGGCGCGGACGCCGCTTCATTTGCGCAGGCCGCCGAGGCGGCCGACGCGGGATGCCCGTTCTCCGCGCTCATCAAGGCGAGCGCGACGGTGACCGTGGAAGCAATCCTCGAAGGGAGCGTTTGATGGCCGATCGCACGGCGAACGTCACGTGGTCGGGATCGCTCATCGAGGGCGGCGGGAGGATCGAAAGCGTTGGCAGCGACGCGTTCGGCTCGCTGGACGTGACCTGGGCCTCGCGCGCCGAGGACTCGAACGGACTCACGAGCCCCGAGGAGCTGATCGCGGCCGCTCATGCATCGTGCTTCTCCATGGCCCTCTCGCATGGACTCGCTCAGGCGGGAACGCCGGCCGAGCGCCTCGACACGTCCGCGACGGTGACGTTCGTCCCAGGGACGGGAATCACGAAGATCGCGCTCACGGTTCGCGGGTCGGTTCCGGGGGTCGACGAAGCCTCGTTCGTCGAGGCTGCGCGGGCTGCGAAGGAAGGCTGCCCCGTCTCGCAGGCGCTCGCAGCGGTCCCCGAGATCACGCTCGACGCCGCGCTTTCGTAGTCACGAGGGGAGGTCGGTCGAGGGCGAGGCAAGCGTCGTCCCTACTACCATCACCGGAATGACTGCCATCGAACGCCTGGTCGACGAGCTCGACCGCTCGTATGTCGAAGCGCAGGAGCGGCTGGCCGATCCAACCGTGTACAACGACCACCGGCAAGCGGCCGAGGCGGGTCGCCGGCTGAAGGAGCTCGAGACGCCGAAGAAGCTGGCTGACCAGTGGAGACAGGCGCGCGCCGACCTCGACGATGCTCGCGGCGATTCCGAGCTTGCGGGCATGGCCGCCGAGCTCGAGGTCGACGTGGAGCGGCTGGAGGAAGAGCTGAAGCTCGCGCTCGTCGAGCGCGACCCCGCGGACGAGAAAGACGTGATCGTCGAGATCCGTCAGGGGGTCGGCGGGGACGAGGCCGCTCTCTGGGCGGGGGCCCTGTATCGGATGCTGACGCGCTACGCGGAACGGCTGCGCTTCAAAACGGAGACGCTTTCGGCCAGCGAGAACGAAACCGGTGGGTTCAAAGAAGTCGTGTTCGCCGTGAAGGGGCAGGGTGCGTTCTCGGTCTTCAAGTACGAAGGTGGGACGCATCGCGTGCAGCGCGTCCCCGAGACCGAGTCGCAGGGTCGAATACACACGTCGACCGCGACCGTCGCAGTGATGCCCGAGGTCGAGGAGGTCGAGGTCGCGATCGAGGAGAAGGATCTGAAGGTCGACGTCATGCGGTCGACCGGGCCGGGCGGACAGAGCGTCAACACGACCGACTCGGCCGTGCGAGTCACCCATCTTCCGACGGGGATCGTCGTCGCCATGCAGGACGAGAAGTCGCAGCTCCAGAACCGGCAGAAGGCGATGCGCGTCCTGCGCGCCCGCCTCTACGAGGCGGAGCGCGATAAGCAGCAGGCGGCGCTCGCCGCCACGCGCCGGTCGCAGATCGGGGGCGGCGAGCGCGCGGAGAAGATCCGAACCTATAACTTCCCCGAGAACCGGCTGACCGACCACCGGATCAAGTTCACGACGCATCGGCTCGACCAGGTGCTCGACGGCGACCTCGATGAGTACACGCAGGCTCTTCGGGCGGAGGAGCAGCGGCAGGCACTCGTCACCGCGTCCGCGTGAACCGGGCTCGCATTCCATGGCGCCGAGCCCTCGGGGGTGTACGTCGCAGATTCCGACCGACCATGATCGAGCGACGCGTCGCGGCGCTCCGCCTGCGGCCTGGCGATGTGGCGATCGATTGCGGCGCGAACGTCGGGGAGGTTTCGGCTGTTCTTGCCCGCACCGGCGCGGAGGTACATGCGTTCGAGCCCAATCCGCACGCCTTCTCGATGCTTGTCCGAAGACTCGGGCGGAAGCAAAACGTACGTCTCTATCCGCAGGCAGTGCTCGATCGAGCCGGGCGGAGTCGTCTCTATCTTCACGTCGATGCCGTCGACGATCCCGTCGGAGCGTCTATCGGCTCGAGCCTTCTTGCGTCCAAGGGCAACATCGATCCGGAGAGGTTCGTCGAGGTGGAGACGATCGACCTCGCGCAGTTCGTATTCGGCCTCGACCGACGTGTGCGACTCATCAAGATCGACGTTGAGGGTGTCGAGTGCCCGTTGGTTCACCACTTGCTGGACACAGGGGCCATCGAACAGGTCGACTCGGTGCTCGTCGAGGTGCACGACCGACACATCCCGGAGCTCCAGGCCGAGAATCAGAGACTTCGCGAGCGGCTCGAGCGAGACGGGTTCGCCGATCGGGTGCTCACCGACTGGGTGTGAGCGTGCCCGCCGGGATGGGCGCTTCGGTGAGTGACATCTTGGGCGATGTGTCGCGTCGCCTCGGCCGCGCAGGCTGCGCGTCGGCCTGCGTCGACGCCGAGTTCCTCCTCGCGCACGTGCTCGGAACGACGCGGTCGTCGGTTCTCGTCGACCCGGATTGGGCCCTGTCCGATGAAGCCGTTGCCGAGTTGGAGGAACTCGTCGTTCGCCGCGAGCGTCGAGAACCTTTGGCGTACGTGCTTGGAGAGTGGGGGTTTCGGCGGCTGACGCTGAAGGTCGATTCGCGCGTCCTGATCCCCCGGCAGGAGACGGAGGTCGTCGTCGAACGCTGCCTGGCTCTGATCGGCAGGCTCGACGAGCCGCGAGTCCTCGACGTCGGGACCGGGAGCGGCGCGATCGCGCTCGCGATCGCGGACGAGCACCCGAGCGCACGGGTGACCGGGATCGACGCATCGGCCGATGCGCTCGACGTGGCTCGGGGCAACGCGCACGACACGAATCTCGCCGTCGAGTTCGTCGCGTGGGATCTGTTCGCCGGCCTCCCAGCGGGTCCGTGGGACCTCGTGGTCTCGAATCCGCCCTACGTCCGAGCCGACGAGATCGACTCCCTCGAGCCCGAGGTTCGTGACTGGGAGCCGCGGGCGGCACTCGTCGGCGACGGTGCGACGGAGGCAGTAGCTCGTGGTGCGCGCGACGTCCTCGAGGAGGGCGGTGCGCTCGTGCTCGAGGTGGCGGACGGGGACGCAGAGCGGGTCGCGCGGCTGTTGCAGGACCTCGGCTACGCGGGCGTGGGGACCACGAAGGACCTGTCGGGCCGCGACAGGGTCGTGGATGGCGTGACCACATCAGCCGATCGACGTGACTACAATGAGCGCTAAGGTGACTACTCGCGTGGGAATTCGTGAGCTGAAATCGAAACTGTCGCACTACCTCGAACGTGCGGCAGCGGGGGAAACGATCGTCGTCACGGATCGCGGGCGGGCGAAGGTCGAGATCCGCCGGCTCTCAGCCGAGGAGCGGATCCAGCAAGGCATCGAGGAAGGGTGGATCCGTCCAGGCCGGGGTAAGCCGAATGCCACGCCTCTTCGTCTCAAGGGGAGAATGACGATCGCCGAAGCTATGGCCGAGGACGACGATTGAGCGTCTACGTAGACTCGAGCGCGCTGCTCAAGATCTACCTCGACGAGCCCGAGGCCGATGCCGCCGAAGAGGTACTGACTGGGATGCGATGGGTCACCGGCCGCCACACGCTCGTTGAAGTCCGTCGTACTCTGCACCGAGTCCTCGAGGGTCGTGAACTAGACAGCGGGCAGGCTCGGTTCGCGCGCGATTGGGTGGAGATCGATGCAGTAGACCTCGGCGAGGCCGCCTCGGAGCTCGCCGCTGAAATGGCCGAGCGGACGGGCGTGCGGAGTCTCGATGCACTGCACCTTGGCGCTGCTGGGATGGCCGGCGCGGAAAGCGGACTCCCGATCGTCACCTTCGATCGCCGACTATCCGACGCCGCGCGCTCGCTCGGCTGGACGGTTCTTCCCTAGTGGTCTCGGTCGGCGAGACCGTCGCGACCATTAGGGCTGGCGAGCTCGTCGTCATTCCCACCGACACCGTCTACGGGCTCGCGTGCACGCCGTACTACGAGTACGCAGCGCGAACGCTGTCCGCACTGAAGGGTCGCGCCGCCGGGCAGCCGATCGCGCTCGTGGCGGCCAGCCTCGAGTGGCTCTTCGAATGCGTGCCCGAGCTACGAGGCAGAGCCGGGATCGTGGCTCGCGCCCTGCTGCCCGGTCCCTACACCCTCGTCTTCCCGAATCCGGCGCGGCGATATCCGTGGCTCACCGGGGATCGGCCGGACACGATCGGCGTGCGTGTGCCCCGGGTCGAGGGTCTCGCGGCGGAGGTCCTCGACGCCGTTGGGGCGGTCGCGGCAACGAGCGCGAACCGCCACGGGGACGCGGACCCGAGGCGTCTCGAGGACGTTCCGCGCGAGATCCGCAACGCAGTCGCAGTTGTCGTCGACGGGGGCGAGCTCCCGGGCACGCCCTCGACGGTGCTCGACCTCACGGGGCCTAAGGCACTCGTGCTTCGCGAAGGTGCGGTGCCCGGCCCCGAGGCGCTCGCGCGGCTTGCTGCTGCACTCGAAGTCTGATCAACCGCGGCGGCGCGGCCGCGAAGCGGTCGCCTTCAGGGATGTTCGCGCGACGGGAGTCCGCGCGAGCGGATTCCCGTCTTGCGCACAGCCACTGCCCAGTAGCATCCAAGCCGATGGCCACGGTGTCGCTGACGCTCGAGAGTCTCCGAACGGCGGGCCTTGCGGACGTCGATCCCGACGTGGCCGTCCTCCTCGACCGCGAGCTCGAGCGCCAGCGCGGAGAGATCGAGCTCATCGCCTCGGAGAACTTCACCTGGCGCGCGACGCTCGAGGCGGTGGGGAGCGTTCCGACCAACAAGTACTCGGAGGGGTATCCCGGAAGGCGGTACTACGGCGGCTGCGAGGTCGTCGACGAGATCGAGCAGCTGGCAATCGACCGCGCGAAGGCGCTCTTCGGAGCCGAGCACGCGAACGTGCAGCCCCACGCGGGCGCGCAGACGAACATGGCCGTCTACTTCTCCTGCCTGGAGCCCGGCGACACGATCTTTTCGCTCGAGCTCGCACACGGCGGCCATCTCACCCACGGCCTCAAGGTCAACTTCTCGGGTCGGCTCTACCGAATCGTCCACTACGGCGTCTCTCGCGAGACGAACGTCGTCGACTACGACGATGTTCTCCGGCTGGCGAAAGAGCACCGGCCGAAACTCATCGTGTGCGGCGGCTCTGCCTATCCGCGGACGGTCGAGGCCTGGCGGTTCCGTGAGATCGCCGACGAGGTCGGCGCTCTGCTCCTCTGCGACATGGCTCACTTCGCCGGGCTCGTCGCAGCAGGGATTCACCCCAATCCGGTCGAGCACTGCGACTTCGTCACCTCAACGACGCACAAGACGCTCGCCGGGCCTCGATCAGGGTTCATCCTGTGCAAGGCCGAGCACGCCCGGGCGGTCGATCGGGCCGTCTTTCCCGGGATGCAGGGCGGGCCGCTCAACCACGTGATCGCGGCAAAGGCGACCTGTTTCCGGATCGCTGCGTCGGAACCGTTCCGGAAGTACCAGGAGAGCGTGCGCGCGAACGCGGACGCGCTCGGCGTGACCCTTCAGGAGGGTGGCCTCGACGTGTTGACCGGCGGCACCGACACCCATCTCCTGCTCGTCGATCTTCGCGGGACGGAATGGACTGGCAAAGAGGCCGAGGAGCGTCTGGCCGAGGTCTCCATCACCGTCAATCGCAACACCGTTCCGTTCGACGAGCGACCGCCCACAGTGGCGTCCGGCCTCAGGGTCGGGACGCCCGCTATGACCATGCGCGGCCTCGATGAGGATGATTTCCGAGAGGTCGGGCGTCTCATCTGCGAGGCGCTCGAGCCGAGTGCCGATCTTGTCGCGCTCGCCCTTCGGAGCGCCGCGGTGCTCGAGCGCCGCCCGCTCTACCCCGGCCAGGCGGCGTTCCCGACGTTCGGATCTTAGGAGGAACCCCGTGGACACGACTACTGACCTTCAACCCGCGTCGGCTGCGCTGGTGACCGAAGTCACCCATCCATTGGTCCAGCACAAGCTCGGGCTGCTCCGGGATGCGACCACGACGACGCAGATGTTCCGCCAGTTGGTGAACGAGTTGACTCTCCTCCTGACCTATGAGGCGACGAAGGATCTCGCCGACGAAGAGATCGAGATCGAGACGCCACTCGAGACGACCAGCGCGCGGCGGATCTCCGGGAAGAAGGTCGCCGTATGCCCGATCCTGCGTGCGGGCGTGGGGATGCTCGATGCGGTCCTCTCGCTCGTGCCGGGAGCGCGCGTCGGGTTCATCGGGCTCTTCCGGGACGAGGAGACGCTCGAGCCCGTCGAGTATTTCGTGAAGCTCCCTGGCGACATCGCCGATCGCGACGTCATCCTCCTCGACCCGATGCTCGCAACCGGGAACTCGACTGCGGCCGCCGTCGGCACGGTGAAGCGCGCCGGGGCGACGTCGATTCGCCTCATCGCGCTGATTGCCGCGCCCGAGGGCATTGCGCGGGTGCACGGCGAGCACCCGGATGTCCCCATCGTCGTGGCCTCCGTCGATCGCTGCCTGAACGACAAGGGTTACATCCTTCCCGGACTCGGCGACGCAGGCGACCGGCTTTACGGAACGAAGTAACGTAAGTGCTTCCTCAGGAGATGTCGTCCGTGTCCCTGCTGGCTGCAAAGCTGCGCCACGCAGCGTCCTCGGTCGCACCCATATCTCGATATGGGTGCTCCCTGCGTCCTCGCCTGGCTTGCTTTTCACCAGCAGGAACGCGGCAACATCCCCTGAGGAAGCACTGATGTTCGACGAGTTGCGGGCGACGCCAGAGGTTCTCTACGGAGCCGCCATCGCTTTCGTCGTCGTCGTTCTCCTAACGCCCGCGGTCGGGGGCATGGCGCGTCTTCTCGGCGCGGTCGACCGACCCGATGCGCGCCGCCTCAACCGCCGGCCGATTCCGCGGCTGGGCGGGCTCGCGATCTTCCTCGGGATCCTCGTTCCGGCGCTCGCGTTCCTCGATCTCTCGGGTGAGAGCCGCGGCGTCCTGCTCGGGGCTGCGGTGGCGACGGTCGTCGGTGCCGTCGACGACTTCCGCGGGCTCTCGCCTCCGACGAAGCTCGCCGGCCAGTTCGTGGCCGCGTCGATTCCGCCGATGTTCGGCGTCTGGATCGATCATTTCACCTTCCCCTTCCTCGGCGTCGTCGATCTTCCGGCCTGGATCGGGGTGCCGCTTTCGATGCTGTTCATCGTGGCCGTTATGAACATGGTCAACTTCCTCGACGGCCTCGATGGCCTCGCTGCGGGTGTGTGCGGGATAGCGGGCGTCACGTACGCCATCCTGGCGCTCTCGCTCGGGAAGGCCGATCCTGCGATCCTCGCTGCGATTGTCGCCGGCGCCTGCCTCGGGTTCCTCCGCCACAACTTCTTCCCGGCGCGGATCTTCATGGGTGACTCGGGCGCACTCTGTCTCGGTTTCATCCTCGCGTCGGTCTCTATTCAGGGGCTGCTCAAGACGGCGTCGACGGTCGTTCTCCTGCTCCCGCTGCTCGTGCTGGCCGTGCCGATCATCGACACGTCGTTCGTCGTCGCGCGCCGGCTGAAGCACAACCGGCCGATCTACGCGGCCGATCGCAGCCATCTTCACCACCGGTTCATCAACATCGGCTTCTCGCAGCGCCGAGCCGCGGTCACCATGTGGCTCTGGTGCGCAAGTCTCGCCGGGGCGGCACTCGCCACGCGCTTCGTCCCGTTCCGCGAGGGCGGCGAGTGGCATCCACTTGAGACGGTCGTCGTTCTCGCGATCGGGCTGTGCGCGCTCGCGTTCTCGATCTACGTCGTGTACCTCCTCGAGATCGTGAAGCTCGCGAACCCTCGGATTCGTCGTCGTGAGCGTGAAGACGAGGAAGCGCGCGACCGCATGACGGCTTGACGACCGCCCAGAGCACCACACGACCGCGCGACCGCCGGCCCGCCTGACGACTGCGCGACCGGCGGATTCGGAGGAAAGCCGGGACGGTCGAGGATCAGGAGCTCGAACTGCTCGCCAATTGAAGCCGCTCGCGCCAGGTCGGACGTCCTCCAACGATGCTCCCGTGGACGAGCACGAGCCGCTCCACGGAAGGATCCCACCGCTGTAACGAACTTTCCGATTTTCCCCATGCAAAAGCGGCATTCAGCTGTTACAAGCGCGTTGATATGCTCCCGCCGGGATGACGCCGGACGCGGCCTCCTCGCCTCACTCGCTCGCCACCGCTTCGGGGCTGCTCTTGGGCGCCCTCG
>JAERMP010000332.1 GCA_016844515.1 Thermoleophilia bacterium
GAAGGTGCGTTTCTGGTCCGCGCCGAGGTCGCGCGCTGCTTCCTCGACTCCCGGGTCGTACCGATTCCAGACCGCGACCATCACGAGGAAGCCGAACGGGATACCCCAGATCACGTTCGCGCCGAGAGCGGTTTCCCAGATCCCTGCTTCCTTGCCGAGCTTCGCCCAGAAGAGCTGCGTCCCGACGGCGAGCAGGTACCCGGGCGTCATCAGTGCGAGCATGATCACGTAGAACCCGACCGCGTCCGACCTGAACCACCATCGCCGGCGGAAGGCCATCGAGAGCGTGAAGGCGAGAACCGCGACGATCGCCCCTGCGGCGAGGCTGAGATAAAGGGAATTCCTCGCCGCCAGGCGGATGTCGGCCGCGTGGAAGGGGGGCGCGTTCTCGTCGAAGAGCGAGCGCCACCAGTCGAGGCTCAGGGGCCCCTTGAACGGGAACGTGAGCTGCCCGAACTCCCTCAGGTTCGAGAAGCGCGTGATCACGAACACACCCGCTATCAGAGTTAGGACTAGCAGGACCGCGGAAGCCGCCCCCTGCGGATACTGCACGGCGAGCTCGACTTTCGAGTTCACGATCGTGCCCACGGAGGAGACCGCGTTGCCGCCGACTAGCCGAACCGTCCCGTACTCGCCCATGGTCAGGACGAAGACGAAGATCGAGCCGATCACGACTCCGGGCATCGTCTGGGGCAGGATCACCTCCCGGAAGGTGCGCCACCAGTTCCCGCCGAGATCGCGCGCCGCCTCGAGCGCCGTCCTGTCGACCTGGGACAGCGTGAAGAAGAGCGGAGTGACCATGAAAAGGATGTAGAGCTGGATCATCGCCAGCGTCACCGAGGTCTCGGAGAGAGGCTCGATCAGCGGATCGTCGAGGCTCGAGACGCCGATCTTCGTGAGCAGCTGGTTGAGCGCGCCCTCGCGGCCCATGAGCGGGAACGTCCAGGCCACGGAGCGCGTGAGGGAGCTCGTCCAGAAGGGCGCGAGCGCGAGGACGAAGAGGGCGATCTGGTTGCGTAGGCTGTTCACCTTCAGTGCGAGGAAGTAGGCGATGGGGAAGCCGAAGACGAGGCAGGCGACGACAGCGAGCAGCGAGCGGTAGAAGCTCGACCACATGTTGTCCCAGTACACGCGGTCCTGGAACACCTCCGTGTAGTTCGAGAACGTCCAGTCGGTGACGAAGCCGAACTTGGCACCCGTCTCGTACGTCCAGAAGCTGACGAGGACGATGAAGACGAGCGGCGCGATCAGGTAGAAGCCGAGAAACCCGAAGCCGGGCGTTGCCCAGAGGGCGGTGACCCACCCGCCTCCCCGCTTCGCTCCCTCCGCGGCTCCGAGCGCGCCTTCTGCCTTCGGCAGGCGCTGCTCGATGAGCTCCTCGGTCTGCTCGATCTCGCGAATGTCGAGCTGGGGCGTGTGATCACCCTCGGAGGAGCTGGGCATCCTCCTCCTTCCAGGCGATCCGGATTCGCTCGCCCTCGCGGCCCCGCAGCTCGGGGTAGCGCTCGCCCGGAACCTTTGCGAGCATCCGCTCGCCCTCCGCGATCAGGTGCAGCTTCACGAGATCGCCGAGGAACTCCACGAACACGATCTCGCAGCCGGCGGAGTTCAACTCGTCCGCGCCGGACCCGTTCAAGTCGAGCTCGACGGCGGCCGCGCGCACCGAGACGGTGGCGCTGTCGCCGACGCCGCGCTCGTCGCTGGGGGCGACGACGCTGGCGCGAACGCCGCCGATCTCGACGATCAGGCGGTTGCCGTCCCGGCTCGCCACGTGGCCCCTGATGATGTTGTTGTCGCCCATGAAGCGTGCGACGAGCTCGGTTTCCGGCTTCGTCGCGATCGTCAGGGGGTCGGCAATCTGCTGGATCCGGGCGTCGTTCATGACGACGATCCGGTCGGCCATCGACAACGCCTCTTCCTGGTTGTGCGTCACGTGGATGAACATCAGGCCGAGCTGGCGCTGGAGGTTGCGCAACTCGACGCGCATCCGCAGCTGGAGGAGCCGGTCGAGGTCGCCGAGCGGCTCGTCGAGGAGCAGCGCCTTCGGCTTGGTGACGAGCACGCGCGCGAGCGCGACGCGCTGCTGCTGCCCACCGGACAGCTGCCGCGGCTTGCGGTCAGCGAGCTCCTCGAGGCCGACCATCTCGAGCGATTCCATCGCCTGGCGCCGGCGCTCCTTGCTCGGGACGCCGTGCATCTTGAGACCGAACTCGACGTTCTGGAGCGTCGTTCGGTGGGGGAAGAGCGCGAAGTGCTGGAAGACGGTCGTCGTCGGCCGCTTGTGCGGGGTGAGGTCGACGAGCGACTCGCCGTCGAGCAGGATGTCGCCCTTGGTGGGGAACTCGTGGCCCCCGATCATGCGCAGCGTCGTCGTCTTGCCGCAGCCCGAGGGGCCGAGCAGGACCACGTACTCGCCGTGCTCCACGTGCAGGTTGAAGTCGTCGACGGCGAGGGTGCCGCCGGGGAAGACCTTCGAGACCCCGATCAGATCGAGTCCCGACACCGAAGGAGCGGAGGGGGCGGCGTGAGCCGCCCCCTCGGAAGCAAGTCCGACGCTTTCCTCCGCCATTCCGCTAGGCGCTGAGGAACTCGTTGAACTTCTTCACCTGGTACACGTTCGCGGTGTAGAACGAGTTCCAGGCGGTGTACTTGCACGACCTCTTGAGGAACGTGCCGCCGTCACGGATGGAGCCCTTCTTGATGTCGGTCGTCTGGCCGGTGATGCCGGGCAGGTCCCGCGCAGCCGGCGTGCCCTGGTACCAGAATGCGTACTCGGCAGCCGTG
>JAERMP010000333.1 GCA_016844515.1 Thermoleophilia bacterium
ATGACAGCCGACGATGCTGCGTGGACGATCAACACGACGCTCAGGTACGCGGATGGCGCGACCGCAGTCCAGGCCACGTCGCTCAACCATGCGAAGAGCGCGTCGGCGCCGAATCCGACCACGCTGGTCGTGCGCTACGAGGCTCCGGTCGGGAACGCTCTCTGGCTCATTGGCGCGCTTCCGATCGTGCCGCGGCACGTCTGGGAGCCGTACGAGAAGAAGCAGAAGGGCGGCAAGGCGCTCAAGACGTACCGGCCCGAGGGGAAGCTCCCGATGGTGACCGGGGGCGCATACACGGTCAAGCAGTACGAGAAGAAGGGCACGACCGTCTTCATCCCCGATCCGAACTTCTACGGGCCGAAGTCGAGGGGAACCTCGACTGGATCGACCAGGTGCCGTTCAACGCCGTGAACGCGGTCAAGAAGAGCAAGGGCGTGAAGGTGAACGAGTGGCCCGGCGGCGAGATCACGAACATCACGTGGAACGCGAACCAGCGGAAGCTCAAGAACCGCGAGCTCCTCGACCCCCGCGTGAAGAAGGCGCTCTCGATGTGCGTCGACCGGGACAAGATGATCCAGGTCGTCTTCAGCGGCTATGCGACGAAGGTCGAGAGCCTCGTCGGGCACATCTCGCCTCTCGAGAACCCGAACCTGGGGCCGACGAAGTACAACTGTGGCGCGGCGAACAAGGCGCTCGACGCGCTCGGCTACAAGCGAGACTCGGGCGGCATTCGCGTTGCTCCGGCCACGAGCGGCAAGTACGCGCAGGCCGCCCATCCGATGAGCTACGAGATCGTCACCCCGACCTCGACCGACTTCAACATCAACCGGATGTTCGAGATCGTGAAGGAGGGCTGGGCGAAGCTCGGCGTCAAGGGCACGCAGCATGTCGGCGGCGACTCGACGGCGACCTACGCGATCGAGACCGACGCGAAGTGCGACGCGGCGAAGAGCGTCGGCTACTCGAAGTTCGACATCGCGATGTGGGACTGGATCGCAGGCCCCGAGCCGGACTTCCAGCTCTCCGTCGTGACGAAGGATCAGTGGTGCTCGTGGAGCGACACCGGCTGGGACAACCCGGCGTACGACAAGCTCTACGAGCAGCAGGGCGTCACGGTCGATCCCGCGAAGCGGAAGGCGATCATCTACAAGATGCAGAAGATGGTCTACGACGCGTTCGTGTACACGCAGCTCACGAACCACGTGGCGCTGGATGCGACCTCGACGAAGTGGACCGGCTTCAAGAACCCGCTGAACGCGTTCTCGAAGTCGTACTACACGAGCCCGAAGAAGCGCTGAGCCTGGCAGACGAACCCGATCGCGAGCGGCACCACCTCTGATGCGCGGTACCGACTACGTCGTCAAGAGGGTGCTGTTCGCGATCGGCACCGTCTTCGTCGCGGTCACGCTCAACTTCGTACTCTTTCGCTCGCTCTCTGGCGACGCCGTCTCGGCTCTTCGCTGCCGAGGGTGCTCGCAGGAGTTCAAGAACTACCAGCGACGCGAGCTCGGACTGGACAAGTCGAAGTGGGAGCAGTACCAGATCTACCTCGGCGACCTCGCCCACGGGAACATGGGCCGCTCGCTCCGCAGCACGGAGCCCGTGCGGGGCATCTTGTGGGAGCCGCTCAAGACCACCGTGCCGATGGTTGCGCTCGGAGTGCTGTTCGCGATCGTCTTCGGCATCGCCACGGGCGTGGTGGCCGCGTGGAGGCGCGGCACAGCGACCGACAAGGCGGCGCTGTGGGGTGGGCTCGGCTTCTACTCGATGCCGCCGCAGTGGCTCGGCCTCGTCATCGTGCTGTTCATCTCCGGCTGGCTCGGCTTACCGACGGCAGGCGTGAAGGACCCGACGCTCGGAATCCTCGACGACCCGGGTGTGATCGAGGTGCTCGTCGACCGCCTCGAGCACATGATCCTGCCTGCCCTGACGCTCGGGCTCGTCATCTTCGGCGAGTACACGCTGATCGTCCGCTCGGCGATGCTCGAGACGCTCGGCGAGGACTACATCCTCACGTCACGCGCGAAGGGCCTCAAGAACTGGTCGACGGTCTGGAAGCACGGCTTCCGAAACGCCCTGCTCCCCGTGATCACGCTCGTTGCCCTGTCGCTCGGCTTCATCATCGGCGGGGCGATCACCGTCGAGTACGTCTTCTCGTACCCCGGGATCGGGCTCCTCATTGTCGAGGCGATCGACCAGCGCGACTACCCGGTGCTGCAGGCGGCGTTCCTGCTCCTCACGCTGTCGGTGATCCTCTTCAACCTGATCGCCGACCTCCTGTACTTCAAGCTGGATCCTCGGGTGACGGAGTGACCCGATGAGCCCGGTTCAGACCGGAGCGCCGCCAGTCGAGGATGCGCCCTCTCCGACCCGCTCCCTGAAGTGGCGTGCGATCGCGGCCCCCGTCCTGCGCAATAAGTCGGCGATGGTAGCGGTCTTCGTCCTCGGCGTGTTCGTGTTCCTCGCGCTCGCCGGCCCGCTGCTCATCGATGGCGACCCGAAGGGGAAGGTCGGCGAGGTGTTCGAGCCGCCGAGCCGCGAGTTCCCGCTGGGAACGGACGGCGGCGGGGCGAGCATGGTCGCGCTGCTCGTCGCCGGCGTACAGGTCTCGCTGCTCATCGGCTTCTGCGCCTGCTCATCGGCTTCTGCGCCGCGGCGATCTCCGCGATCATCGGCGGCACCGTCGGCATCCTCGCGGGCTTCTTCGGCGGCAGGACGGACACCGCGCTCATGCGCGTCACCGACTACTTCCTCGTGATCCCGGACGTCCCGCTGATGATCGTCATCGCGGCGCTCTTCGGCCGGAGCACGTGGAACATCATCGTGATCATCGGGATCATCTACTGGACGTTCACGGCCCGGCTCATGCGCGCGCAGACGAAGAGCGTACGGGAGCGGGTTTACGTTCAGCGGGCTCGCGCGCTCGGTGCGGGCAACCGGCAGCTGATCGTGCGCCACGTGCTGCCCCAGGTGACGCCGCTCCTCGTCGCGAACACCGTTCTCCTGATCGCCTACGCGATCTTCGCGGAGACGTTCATCACGTTCCTCGGCCTCGGGGATCCGAGCACGATCTCGTGGGGGCGGCTGATCGAGAACTCCTTCACGGATGACGCGCTCATCAACGAGGCGTGGTGGGCGGTCATACCACCCGGCGTCTGCGTGATGCTCGTCGTCCTCGCCTGCACGATCATCGGCCAGACGATGGAGGACGCGCTGAACCCCCGTCTGCGCACCGGTCACCTGTCCGTCAGGCGCTTCCGCGTGCTTCGCCCCTCCGAGCGACAGCAACAGTCGTGACGGCCCAAGCGCTGCTCGAGGTCGAGGACCTCAACGTCTGGTTCGACCTGCCGAACGGCAGGAAGCTCCACGCAGTGCAGGGCGTGTCCTTCTCGGTTGAGCCCGGCACGAGGCTCGGCATGGTCGGCGAGTCGGGCTGCGGAAAGACGACCACGATCCTCGCGCTCATGGGGCTCCTTCCGCCGACGGCGACCGTTTCGGGGCGTGTGCTGCTGGACGGAGTCGACGTGCTCGAGCGCGGGGAGGAGACGGTCTCGCCCCACCGCTGGAAGGACATCGCGATGGTCTTCCAGGGTGCGATGAATGCGTTCGACCCCGTCAAGCGCATCGGCGACCAGATCGCCGAGCCCATGGAGCTGCACGGCCTCGCGAGGGGCCGCGAGGCGGAGGGCCGCGTTCGCGAGCTGCTCGGATCGCGATGGCCCTGGCGTGCTCGCCGCGCATCCTGCTCGCGGACGAACCCACGACTGCGCTCGACGTGATGGTGCAGGCCCAGGTCCTGGAGCTCCTCACGTACCTCTCGAACGAGCTCGGTCTCGCGCTCGTCTTCGTCACGCACGACCTCCCGATCGTCGCCCAGACGTGCACACGTGCGGCGGTGATGTACGCGGGCCGGATCGTCGAGGAGGGGCCGACCGAGGCGCTCTACCACGAGACGCGGCATCCCTACACCCGCATGCTCTGGGCCGCGACGCCGGATCTCGACGCCCGCGAGGACGTTCTCTCGATTCCCGGCGTGCCGCCGAGGCTCGACACCGAGCTCCACGGGTGCCCGTTCGCGCCCCGCTGCTACCTCGCTGCGTCGCGGTGCACGTCCGAGCGGCCCGAGCTTCTTCCCGTAGGGGACGACCACGTGAGCGCATGTCACTTCGCGAGCTCGGTTGAGGTCGCGGCGTGAGCGGATTCGAAAGGAACGGGCGTCCGCTTCTCGAGGTCGACGACCTGGTTGTCCGCTATCGCGTCGCCCGAGGTCTCAGCGGGGCGCTCCTGCGTCGGCCTCAGCGCTACGTCCACGCGGTGTCCGGCGTCTCGCTGGCGGTCTCACGCGGTGAGATGGTCGCGCTCGTCGGCGAGTCGGGTTGCGGCAAGACCACGACCGCACAGGCGATTCTGCGGCTGGTGCACGCGGAGTCTGGCAGCGTCTCCTTCGACGGCGTCGACGTCACGAGCCTCCCGCAGGACGACCTCCGGGCACTGAGGCGTCGGATGCAGATCATCTACCAGGATCCGTACGAGTCGCTCGACCCGCGCTTCCGCGTGTCCACGACCGTGGCCGAGCCGCTCGTCATCCACCGGATCGGATCGCGCTCCGAGCGCCGCGAGGCGGTGAACCGCGCGCTCGAGCAGGTGGGCCTCGCGCCGGCCGAGCTCTTCGCGGATCGGTTCCCGCACGAGCTCTCCGGAGGCCAGCGGCAGCGAGTCGCGATCGCCGCGAGCCTCGTGCTCAGGCCTGAACTGCTCGTGGCGGACGAGCCCGTCTCGATGCTCGACGTCTCGGTCCGGGCCGGGGTCCTCGGGATCCTCGACGAGCTCCGCGACCAGGGCCTGGCGGTGCTGATGATCACGCACGACCTCTCGACGGCCGCGCGGTTCGCCGATCGCATCTGCGTCATGTACCTCGGCCGCATCGTCGAGGAAGGCC
>JAERMP010000334.1 GCA_016844515.1 Thermoleophilia bacterium
GTCGTAGAACGGAGGGATCTCGCTTCCCTCGCGGATCGCCGTGTCGACGCGCACTCCGGCGCCGAGCGGCGGCACGAAGGTGCTGACGATCCCCGGCGCCGGGAGGAAGCCGCGGGCGGGGTCCTCGGCGTTGATCCGCACCTCGATCGCGTGCCCTCGCCTGGGCGCGCGCCCGGTGATCGCCAGCTTCTCGCCAGCCGCGAGCCTCACTTGCTCGCGAACGAGGTCGATCCCGGTGACGAGCTCGCTCACCGGATGCTCCACCTGGAGGCGGCAGTTCACCTCGATGAAGTAGAAGCCGCCGTCGGATCCGACGAGGAATTCGAACGTTCCGGCGTTCTCGTAGCCGATCGCGACACAGGCGCGCCTGATGCCGTCGCTGGATCGAGCACTCGCGCTCACCGAGCGTCAGCACGTTGCCTGCGTCGTCGCACAGGACTTGGATTTCGACGTGGCGTGCGGGCAAGATCGCCTTCTCGACGTAGAGGGCGCCGTTGCCGAACGCAGCGTCGGCCTCGGCGCTCGCGGACGCGTAGGCGGCTTCGAGCTGGTCCTCGGAGACGACGAACCTCATTCCTTTGCCGCCGCCACCGGCGGAGGCCTTCAGCAGTACCGGGAAGCCCGCCTCTTTTGCGGCTCTCCGCAGATCAGCGAGACCTGCCGCGCCGTCGGAGCCGGCAACGAGCGGCAACCCCGCCGCTCGCATTGCTTCCTTCGCGCGCACCTTGTCGCCCATTTGCTCGACGACGGCCGCGGGTGGGCCGATGAACGTGAGATCGTTCGCCTCGCACGCCCGCACGAACTCGGCGTTCTCCGCCAGGAAGCCCCGCGGCCGGTGGGCCGATGCAAACCGCTTGATCCGCGAGCGCGACGTGGAGTGCGCCGCGATCTGCTGTCGAGTACACAGCCACCGCTTCGACTCCGAGCTCGTGCAGTGCGCGGATCACGCGGACGGCGATCTCACCCCGATTCGCGACGAGGACGCGCGTGAACATCATGGGGTCAGGTCTTGCATTCCGACACCACTAGCCGAGCCTTGGCCACACATTCCTCTGTGTCGGAATGCAAGACCTGACCCCTACACCGCGGCGGGCGCCAGGATCGGCTCGATCTCGAACAGGAGCTGCCCGAACTCGACCGGCTGCGCGTTCTCGACGTGAATGGCCCGTACGGATCCTTCAGTTTCGGCCTTCAGCTCGTTGAAGAGCTTCATCGCCTCGAGAACGCAGAGCGTCTGCCCAGGGACGACGGTGTCACCGATGTCGACGAACGCTGGTGCTCCGGGGTTCGCCGCCCGGTAGAAGACGCCAACCATCGGCGACTCGACGCGGACGACACCGTCGGCGGCCCCCCGCTCCGGTGTCGCCGTCGTCCGCGCGTCGGTCTCGACAGCCTGCGAGAACGGGAAGGCGGCGGGTTCGTCGGCTCTTCGGACGGACACACGCATGCCGTCGTCCTCGATCTCGATCTCCCCGACTCCGCTCTCCTGCACGATCTTGACGAGCTCGCGGATGCGCTCCCCGCGCTCGGCGTCGGCGTCCTCGGCGACGAGGACGGTGTCGCGCGAATGGCGCGCGCGGATCATCCGGAGAAGCTCCTCGGCATCGGTGCCGAACATGGCGATGAGGACGAGCTCCTCCTCGCTCGCTGCGAGACCCTCGGCCTGCTCGCGCACGTCTTCCGTCGTGACCGGGTCCTCCGCAGGCAGCGAGCCTGGCGAAAGGAGCTCGACCGCACGCCCGACGGTCGCGTCGATCGGCTCCGGCGTGACGCCATAGCCCCCCTGCACCAGCTCGCGAAACTCGTCGATCACGGTGCCGTAGCGCCTCGCCTCGAGCACGTGAAGTAGCGCCTGCGACGCCAATATCTGCCCGATCGGGGCCGCGAGCGGAGGCCATCCGGCCTCGGCGCGCACACGACCGACCTCTTCCAGCACCTCGAGCAGACGATCGGCTGCAGCGTGCGCGCGGAGATGGACCTCTAGTGCGGCGACGAGCCCAGGCGGGAGGTCGTATTCGGCTGCGCGAACGGCGATGCGCGGAGCGACCGGTGCGACCGGCTCGTCGCCGATGTACTCGTCGATGACATCGGCCGCGTCCCAGAGCTTCGCCGCATCGAGGCCCGTCGCATGACCGAGTCCGTCGAGCGACTCCGCCAAGGACTCGCCGGAGACACGATGGAGAGCGAGCGCGAGCGGGTAGACGGCGGTGGCGACGAGATCGGCACCCGCCTCGACCGCGGCGATCGCCGACGCGAGGCCGACGCCTGCCGCGCCCTGGACGTAGAAGCCTACGGGAAGCTCGCTCGCCTCTTTGATCCGCGCGACCAGCTCCTGCGCGCGATGTGGGACGAGGGCGCCCGTCGGGTCGTTCACGATCACCCGCGTCGCGCCGAGCTCGGGCAGCTTGCGCGCTTGCTCGACGAGCGTGTCCGTCTCATCTGTACGGCCAGGGCTGTAGACGAGTCCTGCATGGAACGCGCCGCCTGCGTTCGTGATCGCGGCTCCGGCCTCGCGGAGGTTGGACACGTCGTTCAGCGGGTCGTGGAGGCGAAAGACTTCGATCCCGTTCTCGGCCGCACAGGAGACGAAGCGCCCGACGATGTCGCCGCTGACGGGCCGCGAGCCGACGAGGAACCTCCCGCGCAACGCGATCCCGAGCGGCGTCGACACGCGTGACTTGATCCCGCGAATCCGCTCCCACGGGCTCTCGACGCGGCGACGTACGGTCGCATCGAAGACACCTCCGCCTGAGATCTCGAGGCACGCGAAACCGGCCTTGTCGAGGATCTCGGCGACGCGGAGGACCTCCGCCGTCGGCAGGCTCCCGGCAAGGGGCTCCTGCGAGAGGAGGCGAATCGTCGTGTCGACCAGCTTGGCCACGATTCGGGACCTTAGCGACCTGCCGAAACGGACGAGGTTGTGCACCACGCCCGGCGGGAGCGAGCCATCTCTATCCACTCGCAGAGTTACGCTCCGATCGTGACCCAGAAGCGAGCTCTAACGCGAGCCGAACGACGAGGTGCTCGT
>JAERMP010000335.1 GCA_016844515.1 Thermoleophilia bacterium
AACGCCGCCTCGATGTACGGCGCCAGCTCCTCCATCTTCCGCGCCTGCCGCGAGGCGTCGCGTCCCTTGAACTCCGGCATCACGTCGCGCGCGAACAGCTCGAGCGACTCGCAGATGTGCTCGTGCCGGTTGTTGCCGCCCTGCTGAATGAAGATGGTCTGGTCCACCCCGTTCGCCTCGAACTGCCGCAGGCTCGCCGTGAGCTGGGCCGGCGTGCCGATGCAGCCCGTCCCGCCGCCGAGCACTTCCAGCCCGAGCTGCTCCCGCACGGCGACGAATTTCTTCCAGATATCCGTCCGCCCAGGCGTGTGCCTGCCGAAGCTGTAGTGGTGACCGAGCGCGAACTGGAAGAAGCGGAAGCCGTCCGTGCCGCGCCGACCCGCCTCCCCGGCGTCCGCGTGGCACGAGAAGCCCGTGACCATGGCGACGTTCGGGTTGACGCTGTGGCCGATCGGCACGCACTCGCGCTTGAACGTGTCGTAGTAGTCCGCGATCCAGTGCGCCGCCTCCGCGGGGTCGATGAACGCGAAGGTGAGCGCGCCCATCCCGAGCTGCGCCGCAAGGTGGATGGTCTCGCGGTTCGAGCACGCGACCCAGAGCGGCGGGTGCGGCTTCTGGACAGGCTTGGGCACGACGTTGCGCACGGGCATCGCGAAGAACTTGCCCTGGTAGCCCGGGTACGGGTCCATCGCGAGCATGTTCGCGACCTGCTCGGTGGTCTCGCGCCACATCGCCCGCCGCTCGGCGGGGTCGATGCCGAAGCCTTCCAGCTCCGCGCGCGATGCCGACTCGCCGGTTCCCCACTCGACGCGACCGTTGGAGACCAGGTCGAGCGTGGCCAGCCGCTCCGCCACCCGCGCGGGATGGTTGTACGCGGGCGGCATGAGGGTGATGCCGTGCCCGAGACGGATCCGTTTCGTGCGCTGCGACGCCGCGGCCAGGAAGACCTCGGGCGCCGAGGAGTGGGAATACTCCTCGAGGAAGTGGTGCTCGACCTCCCAGAAGCGCATTGCTCCTCCCCTTTCGCCTGCGTCTGACCTGCGCAGGGACAGTACCATAACGCCCCCCCGGTCAGCACCAGCGGTGGCACGACAGCCGCGGCCGTGCGACAATGTCTACATGATTGAGACGGCGGCATGATCGGGCATCGGTTGATCCCCCTCATAACGGTTCTCGTGCTGGGTCTCGCGTCGGATGCTGGGGCGGGCCCGCCGACGGATCAGCTACGCGCGTACACCGACCAGGTACTGAATGTGCTCAAAGATCCCGCGCTCTCGCTGCCGGAGCGGCGCGAGGCGGTCAAGCACCTCGCCGAGGAGGCCTTCGAGGTATCGGAGACGGCCAAGCGGGCGCTCGGCACGCACTGGCTGCAACGGACCCCGGCCGAGCGCGAGGAGTTCGTGAAGCTCTTCGCGAACCTGCTCGAGCAAACGTACATCGCCAGGATCGGCGAGTTCGGCGGGGAGAAGCTCAGGTACGTGAGCGAGCAGATCGACGGCGACCGGGCAATCGTCCGGGCGCGCATCACGACAAAAAAGGGCACCGAAGTGCCGATCGAATCCCGTCTCCTCCAAAAGGAGACCCGCTGGCTGATCTACGACATCCTCGTCGAGAACCTGAGCCTGATCTCCAACTACCGCTCGCAGTTCGACCGGGTGATTCGAACCACCTCGTACGAGGAGCTGGTCAAGCGTCTGAAGAACCGGGGCGAGTTCCTCAGCGAAAAGGGAGCCAAGACCCCGCGGGGGTCACCCCCGGCCAGTCGCTGAGAGGTCGACTCACGGCGCCGCGGCCTTGCGCTACGAGCCCGCGGCCTTCTCCACCAGGCCCGACATTGCCTGGGCTTCGCTGTCCTTCACCTCGCGCAGTCCAGTCACGACCCCGTCCCGGTCCGCCGACGGCCTGTTCTGGCTCACCTTCCACTTGCCGACCACCTTCGTGAGCGGGATCTCGATCCCGACGATGGCGCCCAGCATCTGCTCGACGAAGTCGGCCGGCGCGTCCGTGACCTTCCACGGCTCCGCGCTGCCCGCTTCGTAGCGGGTCGTGAGCCGCTCGACCAGCCCCCGCAGCCACGCGCGGTCCTCGATGATCCGCATGTGGCCGTACGCGTGGACGACGATGTAGTTGTACGTCGGCACGACCTTGCCGGTCTCCCGCTTGGTCGGGTACCACGAGGGCGAGATGTACGCCTGGGGTCCATGGAAGACGGCGAGCGCCTCGACGTCACGGGAGAAGTCGCGCCACACCGGGTTGCCTCGCGCCACATGGCCCCGCAGCGTCCCGAGCGGCGCCGGCCCGGGGTCGAGCTCGAGGGGGATGTGGTTCGCGTCGAGCCCCTCGGAGCCGAGCGTGATCAGCGCGGCCAGCGAGTGCTCGCGGATCAGCTCGTGGAGAACCTCGGACCGCGTCTCTTCGAAATGCGACGGGACGTACATGCGGCGCGCTAGGGCGACTGGCGCGGGTACGGCGCCGGGGCGACGGTCGGCACGACCGGCTCCGGGCGCCCCGCCTCCCGCGCCCCGGGTCGCTCATCCTGCTTCGCCTTGAGCCTGGCGACGAGGTCGGGGTAGCCCGAGCGCTGGATGACCGCGTTGAACTGCGTGCGGTAGTTGCCGATGAGGCTGATCCCCTCGATGCTCACGTCGTAGACGGCCCAGCGCCCGCCGTTCAGGAACATGCGGTAGTCCACAGGGATCTCCGTTTCCTGTCTCGTCACGATCCGCGTCTTGACGAGGGCCAGCTCGCCGTCGATGACGTCGCCCGGATACTGGATCTTTTCCCCGGAGTAGCTCTCGATCTTGGTGATGTAGGCGTTCTCGAGGAGATCGCCGAAGAGCGCGACGAACTGCTCGCGCTCGGCGGGCGTGCGCGCCTGCCAGTGGCGCCCGAGGCTCCGCTGCGAGATCTCGGTGAAGTCGAAGATCTGGTTGACCACCGCCCGGATCCTTCTCCGGCGCTCCGCCGTCCTCGCCTCTTTCTTGAGCTCGGGATCCGTGACGATCTTCAGGACGAGGTCGATCGACCCGCGGAGCTGATCGGTGGGGACGCCGGCGACGGCGTCGCGCGCAACGAGGAGCGCCAGCACGGTGGCGAGGGCGACAAGCGCGCGGGTCATGACGGGGTCATCTTATACCGAAGCGCGCCCCAAATCCACCCTCC